>CAYHAJ010000063.1:0-11278 GCA_964354535.1 uncultured Pirellulales bacterium | reverse complement strand
CGAGGAGATGAAGACGAAGGAACATGCGGACTCGCACCTGATCGACGTGCTGCATAGGACGCAGCATCTGTACGGCTATCTGCCGACCGAGATCATGGATGAGATCGCCCAGGCGATGCAGATTCCGACCGCCCACATCTGGGGTGTGGCGACGTTCTACCACTACTTCAAGCTGACGCCGCCGGGCAAGTACGAGATTTCGCTCTGCCTGGGCACCGCCTGTTATGTCAAAGGCGCCACCCAGATTCTGCAGGCGATCAAGGACGAGCTCAAGATCGATTTGGGGGAGATGACGGAAGACGGGCTGTTCTCCTTGGGTCCGGCGCGGTGCCTGGGCGCCTGCGGCCTGGCCCCGGTCGTCATGATTGGCGAGCGAATCCATGGTGAGTTGACGCCCAAGAAGGTCGTACAAATCCTCAGAGACTATCGCAAGCAGGCCGGGAAAGAGGAAACCAAGTAAATGCACGCGCGCGACGCAAAATCGGTCAATTACGGATTGAAGGAGACCCGCACCGCTAATCCGGAATCCGGAATCCGCAATCCGAAATTCCAGACGGTTCTGGACAGAGTCTATGCCGCCGCGCTGCCGGAACTGGCGGACCTCGAGACGGTTCTGCGCGCCGAGGACGCGGAGGAGTTGGGGGCGCTTTTTGGCTTCGCCGATGCGGTCCGACGGCGGTTCGTCGGCGACGGCGTTCTGCTGCGGGGGATCATTGAGTTCTCCAACGTGTGCCGCAATATGTGCCTGTATTGCGGACTGAACCGGGGCAATCACGGACTCCGGCGCTACCGGTTGGCGCAGGAGCAGATTCTCGCGGCGGCCGGGAGGGTCCGGGCCGCCGGCCTCCAAACCGTGGTGCTCCAGAGCGGCGAAGAAGATCATCTGGATGCCGGCTGGCTTCGGGAGATCGTCGAACAGATCAAGTCCTCTCTCGACCTGGCGGTGACGCTTTGCGTGGGGGAGCGGAGCCGCGCGGAGTTCCGGATGTGGAGAGAAGCGGGAGCCGACCGGTATCTGCTCAAGATCGAGACGTCGGACCCGGATCTCTACACGCAGTTGCATCCAGGGATGAGTCTCGCAAATCGCAGAAGGTGCTTGCAGGATTTGCGGGATCTGGGTTATCAAACCGGCTCGGGTGATCTCGTCGGCCTCCGCGGCCAGACCGTGACGCACCTGGCGCGCGACGTCCAGTTCTTCAAAGAAGGCGATTTCGATATGATCAGCGTCAGCCCCTTCATCCCGCACCCGCAGACCCCTCTGGCCGATGAGCCTGCGGGCGACCTGCGGATGACGCTGAAGATGACGGCCCTGGCCCGGATTGTCAGTCGCAATGCCCACATCCCCGCCACGACGGCGATCGGGTCGCTGCACGGTCGGGATGAGCGGCCCAAGGCCCTGGTCGCCGGGGCCAACGTGGTGATGCCGAATTTCACCCCCGCCCCCTATCGGCGGGACTACGAAATCTATCCGAACAAGCGATGCATCAGCGAAGATGCGGGCCTCTGTCCGGCCTGCCTGGAGCAAAGGGTTGCCGGGATCGGCCGCTGGGTGGACTACTCCCGGGGCGACAGCCTGAAGAGAAATTCGAGGTTGGAGGTTTGAAGTTTGAAGACTTGACACTTGACACTTCACACTTCACACTTGAAATTACCAGATGAAGGAGATATGGACGATGGCGAAAAAGGTGCTGATGATCGATGATGACCCGGAGTTTGTCGAGGCGATCTCGAACCTGCTCGATGCCAAGGGCTACGATGTCCACACGGCCTCCAATGGCAAGGAAGGCGTCGCGAAGGCCAAGGCGGAGGACCCCGACCTCATTCTGCTGGATGTGATGATGACGACCAAGGACGAGGGCTTCAACGTCGCCCGCGAACTGCACGACGACGAAAAGCTCAAGGACATCCCCATCATTATGATGACAGGCATTCGGCGGGAGATGAACCTGCCCTTCGGTTTCGAGCCGGATGAGGCCTGGCTGCCGGTCAGGAGAGTGCTGGAGAAGCCCGTCAAGCCGGAAGTCCTGCTTTCGGCCGTCTCGGAGAACATCCGAAAGGTGTAAGAAACGCACGGGAATGTGGGAATCATAGGGACCGTGATCATGCTCCCCAGCGTTCCAGCATTCCCTTATTCCTTTCGTGCATATTCTCTAAATTACCCTTGACGACCCGGCGCAAATCGGTTCTATTCACAGCCGCAGCCGGACGGTCTGCGGCTGATTGGTTGTATGAGGTCCTGAGCTATCCGCTCACGGGGCCCAAACGCGACGAATAGCGTTGGGGCGTCTTTCTTATGGGACACAGAAGGATTTGACGTTCTTGGAAAGGATTCGACAATGCGGAGTGTCAAACTTTCGACCGTTCTGATCGTGCTCGGTCTCGCGTCGGGGATAGCGTTCATCGGGGGCTGTGCGGAGGGCGATCTCAAGATCCAAAACCAGAAACAGCAATCGCTGATCGATAGCTTGACGAGCCAGTTGCAGGCGGCCCAGGTGCAGTTGGAGCAGCTCAAGCAAAAGCTCTCGGCGGCGGAGGCCACCGGCGGCGTTGAAGTCGATGCCCTGCGGCAAAAGGTCGCGGCCCTGGAAGAGGATGTGGCCAAGAAGGCGGCCCTCATCAAGTCCATGCAGGACCGGCTGATGGGCGGCTCGCCGCTACCCGTCGAACTGAATACCGCCCTGGAGGACTTTGCCAAGGGCAATGACATGGTGGAGTACGATGCCAGCCGTGGCATGGTCAAGTTCAAGAGCGACCTGCTCTTCGACAAGGGTAGCGACGTCGTGACCCCGCAGGCTGCCGCGGCGATTAAGACGCTCTCGGGCATTCTCAATGGCGAGCAGGCCAGAAAGTTCGACATTATCGTGGCCGGCCACACCGACGACCTCCCCATCGCGAAGTTCGAGACCAAGCAGGCCCATCCGACGAACCGCGCTCTGTCGTCGCACCGGGCGATTTCCGTCGTGTTGCAGATGGAGAAGGACGGGATCGAGCCGAAGCGGTTGAGCACGCGCGGGTTCGGCGAATACCGGCCGCTCGAACCGAACGCCCCGGGCAAGAAGGGCAATCCCAAAAACCGTCGCGTCGAGATCTACATCGTCCCGCAGGGAGCCTGAGCGCCCGGCCGGGGCTCGGCATCCATCAGACACCCCAGGCTGCGAGTCTCCCTCGCAGCCTTTCTCTTGCGCCTGAGGTGATCGCGATTCGGGAGAGCCCGTGGGCAGTACCGACTTTTCCATCCGGAGGCGTAGCCGAAGGATCTGGCCACCGAATGGGAGGTTTCTCTTCTTCGCAGGCCGGGTCCTTCACTCCGCTGCGCGTTGTTCAGGATGGACACGGCCATGCCCTCCAGTCTGGCCGTGGGGGACATTGATGGTGACGGGCAGTATGAGGTGGTGGCCGCATGCCGGTACGACGGCGAGGTGTATGCGTACCGTGTCGCTATGCTCGATCGGTGCGACCCCGAGCCGTTGGGCCCCCATCCCTTAGGCCATTGCCTTATCCTACCCGTCCGGCCCGCGCAGGCTTTATTGTGAAGAGCGGGGCACTTCGGCCCGATGAGCTACGTAGGATTGGCATTGATCCGCCGTTCGAGCAGAATCGAGGGAGGCGGAAACCACGAGGTGGTTCATCGTTTGTTCCGGCGAGACGGCAGGCCGGTTCCGAAGGCAAAAGAAGAAGGTAACAAGGAAAAGGTAGAAAGTAAAAAGGGAGAAAGGACATGCCGTTGTATCTTCCTTCCTTTTTCCTTTTGCCCTTTCCTTCCCCTTTGGCGGCTTGGCACGAGAGAGAGTCTTATGGAAGCGCAACGTGCTGACAGGGATCCCAACCGCGAAGAACCGCGTTTAGGACGGGCTCCCACAGGCGATGTTCCGCCGGTGGAGACCTCAACCCACACGCAGGGTCGTATCCGGGCGCAGGGCCTGTACCCGCAGATGGAGTTGATGCAGGCCAAGCTCGATACGCTCATGGACAATGTCAGCAGTGGAGTCGCTGTGTATCGGTCGACGGAGGATGGCGAGGACTTCATCTTCGTCGCTTTCAACCGGGCGGCGGAGGAAATCGAGCAGGTCAAGAGAGAGGAAGTCCTGGGCCGAAGCGTGCAGGAGGTCTTTCCGGGCGTGCGGGAGTTCGGGCTGCTCGAGGTTTTTCGCCGGGTGTGGCAAACTGGCCAGCCAGAGCACCACCCCGTCAGTATCTATAAAGACACCCGCACCGCCAGTTGGCGCCGCAACTATGTCTGCAAGCTCGCGAACGGCGACATCATGGCCATCTATGACGATGTGACGCAAACCAAACGCAGCGAGTTGGCCACCCGCATGGGCGAGCAAATCTTCCGGGCGATTGCGAATTATGCCTACGATTGGGAAATCTGGGTCGGTCCGCAGGGACGGGTTCTGTGGATGAATCCGGCGGCCACGCGGATCTCCGGTTATTCCGTCGAGGAATTGCTGATCATGCGGGATTTCCCGGCGCCGCTGGTCTATGAGCCGGACCGGGAGAGAATCGTGCGGGCCTTCGAGTCGGCCGTCCAAGGCGGCACCGGCAACGAGCAATTCCGCCTGAAGCACAAGGACGGGCGGACGCTCTGGGCGGAGATCACCTGGCAGCCCATCACCGACGAAAAAGGCAATTCATTGGGCCACCGCGAAAGCATTCGCGATGTGACCGCCCGCAAGCTGGCGGAACAGGCGGCCGAGGTGGCGGAGTGGGAGGAGGAGGCCATCTTGGACAGCATGGCCGAGCAGATTGTGCATCTGGATGCCGATGGCTCGATTCTGTGGGCCAATCGGGCGGCCTGCGAGTCGGCGGGGATGGGACGGGAGCAGGTCATCGGTCTTTTCTGGTATGAGATGCCGCTGGAATGGCACAAGGCTGCGGATAGCTGCCCGGCCCTGGAAGCCATGGAGGCAGGGCAGTGAATCGAAGCCACAAAATCCACCGGCGATGGTCGAACGTGATTCGTCCAAGCCGCCCCCTTGCTCGACCCGAATGGCGACATCGTGGGCGGCGTGGAGATCTCACTGGATATCACCGGCTACAAACACCTGGAAGAGGCTTTGGGGGATTCGGGGCAGGAGGGCCGCAAGTTAGAGACTCCTGCGGAGGTGAATGATCCGTCCGCTGACTCGGCTGGATGACTATGGCCGCAGCTACGAGGTCTCTCCAGAACTCCGCCTTGATTTTGCGTTGCACGCCCTTTGTAGCGGCGTATACTGACGCGCCATGCTCGAAAAGATACTGTCGTTCTACACCCGCTCTTTTGCCCTGTGGGTCATCCTGGGTGGTCTGGCTGCCTACTTCTGGCCGGCGCCGCTGGCTTCTCTGGATCGTCGCGCCGTCAATGGGGTGTTCGCTTTGACGATGTTCGGCATTGGCGCCGTGCTGCAGGTAGAGGATTTCCGGCGCATCCTGCATCGTCCGGGTATCGTCTTGATCGGTACGATCACGCAATACAGCCTGATGCCCCTGATCGCGTACGGGATCGCCAACGCCTTGAGCCTCGATCCGCAGATCGCCGTGGGCTTGATCCTGACGGCCTCCGCCCCTGGCGCCATGTCCAGCAGCGTCGTTAGCTACATCGCGAAAGCCGACTTGGCTTATTCGGTCTCTCTCACGACGGTTTCTACCCTGTTGGCACCGCTGGCGACTCCCGGCCTGACATATCTCCTGGCACGATCCAGACTTGAGGTGCCGGTCCTGGGGATGCTCATCGAGGTCCTCTTATTGGTGATTGTGCCTCTGTTCATCGGCTTCGGCGTGCGGTGTCTCTTCGCCAAACGCGTGGAGAAGATCGCGGCAGTCTTCCCGGCCATTTCGGTGACGTTCATCGTGCTGGTCTGCTCGCGGACGATCGCGGCCAACCGAAACGGCCTCCTGGAGATGACGGGAGTGCTTTTGGGTATCGGCGTGCTGATGAATCTGCTCGGACTGGTCGGTGGTTATCTGATCGCCTGGGTTTCTCGTATGGACGTGCCGCAGCGGCGGTCCTTAGCCATCGAAGGCGGCATGCAGAATGCCGGCCTCGGGGCAGTCCTGGCCGCGGAACACTTCAGCGACCAGGCGGCCATGCCCGCCGCGGTTTTCGTGTTTATCTGCATTATCACCGCCTCTCTTCTGGCGGCTTACTGGCAGCGGACCCGACCGCGTCCGGCGGGGCCCATAGTGGAATAAATACCGGATCTCAGCAAACGCCTCTTGTAGTCGGCCGATGGAATCGCTATACTCACAGGTTCTATCCAATTCCGGCGCATCCCTGGGACAGCCTTGGTTGGCTCTCCCGCAATCAGGCCGGATCGTGGTGAGGAGTTTTCGAGCATGGGTTGTAGCGTTGCAGTGGCAGGCGTGACCGGCGCCGTCGGTCAGGAGTTTCTGAGCATCATCGAAGCGCGGGATTTCCCGTTCACGTCGCTCAAGGTGCTGGCCAGCAGCCGTTCCGCGGGTAAGAAGATCCCATTCAAGGGCAAGGAATACGTCATCGAGCAAATGACCACGGACAGCTTCAAGGGCATCGATATCGCACTGTTCAGCGCGGGCGCTTCGCGCAGTCGGGAGTTCGCTCCGGCCGCGGTGAAGGCTGGTGCCGTGGTCGTCGACAATTCCTCGGCCTACCGCATGGACCCCGAGGTGCCGCTGGTGGTGCCCGAGATCAACCCGCAGAAGATCAAGACGCACAAGGGCATTATCGCCAACCCGAACTGCTCGACGATCATCGGGATCGTACCGGTCTGGCCGCTGCACAAGATCAATCCGGTCAAGAGGATGGTCGTGAGCACGTATCAGGCCGCCAGCGGGGCGGGCATGTCTGCCATGCTGGAACTGGAGAACCAGGCCCGGGAGATCCTCGCCGGCAAGCCGCCGACGCGGAACATCTTCCCGCACCAGATCGCGTTCAACTGCTTCAGTCATAACTCGCTGCTGGGCCCGAACGGGTACAACGAGGAAGAGACGAAGATGGTCAAAGAGACCCGCAAGATCTTCGACTGCGCCGAGATCGCGATCACGGCGACATGTATTCGCATCCCGGTGATGCGGGCCCATTGCGAGAGCATCAATCTCGAATTCACCCGGCCGATCACGCCGGAGCAGGTGCGCGAGGTGCTCAAGACCGCCCCGGGCGTCACCGTCTTGGACGACCGCGAGCACAACCGCTTCCCGATGCCCATTGACGCGACCGGCAAGGATGACGTTTTCGTCGGGCGCATCCGTCAGGATGAGTCTCTACCGAACAATCGCGGCATCAACCTGTGGGTCTCGGGCGACCAGCTTCGCAAGGGGGCGGCCCTGAACGCGATTCAGATCGCCGAGCTGCTCTGAGGACAGGCGTCGAGCGCGAGGCTCGTATCAGTTTTTAGGTCCCTGAGGTCTTTTAGGTCCTTTGAGATCGAAAGGACCAAAAGGACGCAAAGGACCTCAGGCTGATAGGTCTGTGGGGAATGGCCCTTCGTAACATCAAGCTGACCATCGCCTATGACGGCAGTGATTATCACGGCTGGCAAATCCAGCCGGGCTGTCTGACGGTCCAGGGTGTTCTCACGGAGGCGCTGCGGGATCTGCTGGGGCCGAGGGCTCGTATCTGTGGTGCCAGCCGCACGGATGCCGGTGTTAGCGCTTTGGGTCAGGTCGGCTTGGTCCAGATCGATACCCCGATCCCGACGGAGAACTTCGCCAAAGCTGTCACGGACCGGCTGCCCGAGAGCATGGCGATTGTCAAAGCCGAAGACGTCCCTATGGGCTTCGATGTTATCGGGGATGTTCAGAGCAAGCTCTACCGCTATACGATCTACTCCGGCCTGGTGCGCCCGGTCCTGCACGTGCGGCACTGCTGGCACATTCCGGCGGCCCTGGATCTCGAGGCCCTGAGTCGGGCCGCTTCGATGCTTGTGGGCAAGAAGGACTTCAAGTCCTTCGCGGCGGCGGCGGATCACCGCGAAGACAGCGTCCGCACGGTTTTTCGGTGTGACGTGACCGATGCGCCGGCGGAGGGCGGCCGCTGGGTCTACGTGGATGCCGAAGGCGACGGCTTTCTGTATAACATGGTTCGCAATATTGTCGGGACTCTGGTCGAAGTAGGCGTCGGCCGCTGGCCGCCGGAGAGGATTCCCGAGATCTTGGACGCCCGAAATCGAATGGCCGCCGGTCCCATCGCACCACCGCATGGCCTGTGTCTGATGTGGATCAAGTATTAATGCTCGTTGAGCGAGATCATATCGGGATCTTCGGCAAGATGAACTGCGGCAAGAGCAGCCTAATGAACCTGCTGACGCAGCAGCCGACGTCGATCGTCGATGCCACGCCGGGCACGACGGCCGATACGAAGGTCGCCTTGCAGGAGATCCACGGTCTCGGCCCCGTCAAGCTGTTCGATACCGCCGGCTTGGACGAGGCCGGCGAACTGGGCGTCAAGAAGCGAGCCAAGGGCATGGCCGATCTCAAAGAGTGCGATCTGGTCCTGCTACTGATCGATCCCGACACGCCAAGCTTCGGGACGGAGAGCGAGATTGTCACGCGGGCCCGCGAACTGGATAAGCAGATTCTGGTGGTCTATAACTTGTTCCAGCCTTCGAGCGAGCAGCGCATCCCACTCGTCGAAGAGAGCGTGCCGTTGCTGCGGTTCCACAAGAAGATCCGCCTGGCGGCCGTCGATCCGACGTATCGCCAGCCGTTGCTGAACTTCATCCTCGCGAACTTCGTCTCGAAGAACTGCCCGATAGAGTTGCTGCCCTTCGTCGAGCGGGACGAGTTCTACATCCTGAATATTCCGATGGACGCCGAGACGCCGCCCGGCCGTTATCTGCGGCCGCAGGCGCTGGCGGAGGAGTACATCACGCGCCGGTGGGCGTATCCGGTCTCCTATCGCATGGACTTGGGCAAGGCTCGCAGCGGCGATGCGAGCGAGAGGCGGCGCTTCGATGCGTTTCTGGCCAGTTTGAATCGCAGACCCAAGGCCATCATCACCGACTCTCAGGCGATGGACCTGATGCACACGTGGACGCCCGACGACGTGATGCTCACGACGTTCTCCATCATGATGATCAATTACGTGAGCCGAGGCCGGTTGGCCGCGTTCGTCCAGGGGGTCAGTGCTCTTGATGACCTCAAGGCCGGCGATAAGGTGCTGATCGCCGAGGCCTGCAATCATTCGCGGATCGCCGAAGATATCGGGACGGTTCAAATCCCGAAGTTCATCGCGCGGCACTGGCCCAGCGTAGTCATCGAGCACAGCTTCGGCCGCGAATTCCAGGAGAACGGCCGGCTGGCGTCCTACAAGCTGGTCATCCACTGCGGCGGCTGCATGATCAGCGCCCAGAAGCTGCTCGCCCGTATCCGGGACCTCGATTCCATCGGCGTGCCCTACACGAATTACGGTATCTTTCTGGCCTACACCCAAGGCCGCGAGGCGCTGCGGAAAGTCCTGCGGCCCTGGGGCATTGACTACGCAGCCGGCGACTGACAGAATACGTCCTATTCGTCCTATCAGTCCTATAGGTCCCATGAGCTGAGAAGAGCACGCATTGAAGATTGTTCACATCATAACTCGACTGATTCTCGGCGGAGCGCAGGAAAACACCCTGATCACTTGCAGGCTCCTCGCCGAGCGCGGCCATGACGTCACGCTGATCACCGGTCCGGCCCTCGGTCCGGAGGGGCAGCTCTTCGATCTGACCCGAGGCCAGAAGTACCGCACCGTCGTGATCGATGAGATGCGGCGGGCCATCCTGCCCTTCAAAGACTACGCCAGCTACGTCAAGATCAAAGACCTGCTGCGCCAGATCCGACCGGACATCGTCCATACACACAGCGCCAAAGCAGGCATCGTGGGCCGCTTCGCCGGTTGGGCGCTCAAGGGGCAGTGGACGCCGCGTCGCCCCGGCATCGTCCATACGATCCATGGTCTTTCCTTCCATCCGTACCAGAATCCCTGGGCCAATCGGTTCTATGTGTTTGTGGAAAAAGGTACGGCCCGGCGGACGGATTACTTCATCAGCGTCGCCGACGCCATGACCCAGCAGTGCAAAGACCAAGGCATCGGTCTGAACAAACCTTACACCACCGCCTACTCCGCCATTGAAGAAGAACAGTTCCTGACCCCGATTCCGCCGGAGAAGCTGCGGGAATTCCGGGGGAAACATGACATCCCGTTGGACGCGGTGGTTCTGGTGACCATCGCCCGCCTGTTCATGCTCAAGGGGCACGATTACATCATCGAATCGGCCCGCGAGCTGTCGAAGCGGTTCGCGAACGTGATCTGGCTGTTTGTGGGCAACGGCAACCTGGCCGACACGCACCAGGAACAAATCCGCCGCCTCGGCCTGACCGACCGGTTCCGTTTTACCGGCCTGATCCCGCCCGACCAGGTTCCCCTGGCAATCCAATCCTCCGATGTTCTCGTCCACTGCTCGTTGCGCGAGGGGCTGGCCCGCGCGCTGCCCCAGGCCATGCTCTGCGGCCGGCCCGCGATCTCCTTCGATGTGGACGGTGCCCGCGAGGTCGTCAACGAGACCACCGGCCGGCTCGTCGAGCCGAAAAACGTTCCCCAGCTCATCGAAGCCTGCGCCGAGTTGATCCAGGACAAGGCCCTGCGCGAAAAGCTCGGTCAGACCGGCCGCGAGTCCGTCCGAACGAAGTTCGCTCCTGAGACGATGGTGGACACGATCGAATCCGTCTACCGAGAACTGCTCGCGCAGCCCTTCCCGCCAAAGAAGAGATGACGCTGTTTCCTTCCGCCTGTCTCCAACCGTTACGGCTTTGCCGCAGTGGCAGCGTTCTGTTTCGTCCGACCCTTTGCGATCCATTCCTGCTGATTCCTGCGGATGACGATGGAATCATGGCAGTCCACGTCCGTCCCCAGCGGAGGCGGACTGGTCATGAAATCGTATATGTCTGTCCCATACCCTCCCTGGCGACCTGCATCTGGGCGTGCGCTGCCGAATAGTCCGGACCCGACTGAACCGGCAGCCGAGACAGGTCGAATCCCGCCCGGTTGACGTGGCCCTCGATGGCCTGGTACAGCCTCTTCCGAACACTTGCCCACGCAGACTTGTTCTCGTCGATAATCCTTCTCAGTAGTCCGCGGCTGGACGTTGTTTCCTTGCCCGTGTTGGCCCAGGACAATCGGGCGTGTTCGTGCTCCGCATCACTGACCCGCATATTTCATCGAATTTTGGTGTTTTTTAGTAGACAAATGGCCTAACCATCGGTAGGGTAAGGACTTGCAACGCTTCCAACCCTCAGACAGAAAGGCCATTTCTATGACAGACTGTACCACCGAACCGCTGCT
>CAYHAJ010000062.1:0-24752 GCA_964354535.1 uncultured Pirellulales bacterium | reverse complement strand
GCCGCCGGTGCCCTTGGTCTTGATCCAGACACTGACGCTGAAGTTGTTGTCGGCGGGCATGGATTTCGCCACGCCATCGATTATGACGTAGCCGGTGCCGCCCAGCATCAGGGCGCCGCCTTTGGCGCCGGCCACCCAACTCGTGCTGCCGGCGGCGGTGCCGTTGTTGCCCTTGCCGGAGGTGTCTTTGGCGGTGGTGCCGGCGCCTTCGTCAAAGGTGTAATACGCGATCAGGCCGGTGGCCGCCGGCTGGACCGGGGTCACGTACTCCGGCGTCTTGGCATACAGGCGGATGTCGTCGATGTACAACGTGCCTTTGGACCCGCTGCCTTCGACGCCGATGATCAGGGTGCGCACGGCGTTGACCTTGCCCGCCTTGGACAGGTCGATGTTCCAGACGTGCCAACCGCCGCGGCCCAGGTCCCCGGCGTCTCCATCATAGAGCACCTTGGTGCCGTTGATCTTCACGTACAACTGGCCGGTATTGCCCGCCACGCCCTGGAACCACAGCGACAGGCTCTTGAGGCCGATGGCCGTCCAGTCCTGCGCGGGGCTGAACGTCCGCGTGGCTTCGGAGTAGCTCGGCGCCTTGCTGTTGTCGTAGGTCATGGGCATGGACTTATAGCCGCTGTGGACGATCGTCGTTTCGCAGAAGGTCCCGTTGACCGCGCTCAACAGACCCACGGTCGAGCCGCTGAGCTGATCCGTATAGCCGTCGACCCAGGTCGAGAAGACCTCCGCGCCGGCCTTATCGGTGTAGCTCTCGAAGTCCTCCACCACCTTGGAATCCTCGGTGGTGAAGCTCCACACGTCGCCCGGATAGGTGACAGCGTTGACCTCATCGACGCGCCAGTAGTAGGTCGTACCAAGGTTGAGAGTGCCCGGGGTAAAGCTGTGGTCGGTCACCGTCTTGGCGGTGGCCGTCCCGCCAGCTACGGCCGTCTGGTCGGCGCCGAAGAAGACTTTATGCGAGGCCGCCCCGCGGCCCGACCGCCAATTCAGGGTGGTCTCGTTGCTGACCCCCGTCGCCGCGACCGCCGGCTCCGGCGCGCGAGCCTGCACGGGAAGGTAGGTGAACCGGACTTCACTCAGGCCGGTCTGCGGCGCCATCCCGCCCCAATTGGCGCTGATCGTCAGCTTGACGAACTTGGCTTCGGCCCCGCCGAAATTGACGGTCGTGTTGGCCGCGTACCCCGCTGCTCCCGACCCTCGGCCGAATTCCGCCACGTTGGCGAGTTCCGTCCAAGTCGTGCCATCGGGGGAGGTTTCAATCTTGACGGTCTTGGCGCCGAAGCCCATGAAGCCTTCGATCATCTGGTTGGAGTTCCAGACCGGCAGTTGGTGCAGCTTGTAGGCCTTGTCGAACTCGTGCTGATTCCAGTTGGGCTGGACCCCCATGCTCAACCACATGGTGTTCGCTTCGACGCCGTGGAGATCGGCGGTCAGGCCGGAGCCATCGATGGTCTTCTCCGGGCCCATGCCGGGTTGCTCGCTGGAGGCCGTAGCTTTGGCGGGCTTGATCGGATACGCATACGGCTCGGTCGTGAAGGACCATAGGGCGCCCTTGTAGATCGGGTCTTTGGCGGACTGGTTGACTTCGTCGATCCGCCAGTAGTACGTCTGCCCATAGGCAAACACGCCGGCGGGATCGTACGTGGTGTCGGCCTGGCCTTGTTGGGCCAACACGCCTTTGGCATCCGTCCGCGAGGCGGCGTCCACGTCGGCGGCGACCGTCCCAAAGTACACGTCATGGGTGACGGCGTTCGGGCTCGCTGTCCAGCTCAATACCGTGTCAGAGGGCACGTCCGTCGCCGCGTTCGCCGGGTTGGGTCCCACCGCCGTGCCCAAGTTATACTCGATATGGAGCAGGGGTACATACTCCGGGGTCGCCGTCTTGTGGGTCGTTCGGTGGCTCTGAGAGGCAAGGGCCGGGTCCTGATTGAATATCACCGCTATGGCGTTGCCCTGAGCCCAGCCGGGCTGGTTGACGATCTCCGCGATGACAGGGGAGATATCCGAGGTCGGGTGCGATTCATTGTCTATGGCCCAATGTGCGGGACTCCACTTCGCCACCGCGGTCGTCAGGGGCCTTCTCCCAATATCCCCGGCCGTGCTGGTAAACGGGGGTGCGTTGGGAGTAAGATGGGCTTGGATAATGATGTTGCATGAGGCATTGGTCTCAATCTCTTCCGTCGTGAGTACGACGTAGGCCTTGGTGATGGTGGCACCGGCAGGAACTTGAACGTTCATAAAGCGCAGACCTATCGTCTGTATGCCACCATCATCCATAAACTCCAGGTCGCTGCTGCCGAAGTCCATCGCCCCCGCCGGCCCCGGGCTACTCTGTTCCACACAATCCTGACTGTTGGTGATCTTCCCTTCCCACGTCTCGCCGACGGCGACATTGGTGCCGGCCAAGGCCAGCAAGACCGGGAAAATCAGGAACAATGATTTCCTACCCATAATGATCCTCCTTCACAAAATTGATGGATGTATTAGGTTTGGCCACGCACGTGTGCGTGTGCTTCTGTCGCTTGCAGAGTGCTTGATGACCACGACCACCAGATTCGCCCTTACCATGCTGCTGCTTGCGGCTCTCCCCGCGTCGCAATTTTCGGGCAGACCTTCTGCGCCGGTCCGTATCCGGTCGATAGGAGACATGCTTACCCTTCTTCCCCTATCGGCGGGATCGACCGGCCTCTTGATGCGCACAAACTCGATAGGAAAATATTATTTGGACAGGGACGATGATGTGCTTCGTGCCCCTTTTCCTCCTTTCGTGACAGCGAAAGGCCACTCACCATGTCTCCGGGGACAGAAAATCACAGGTCACACACAATCTACCACGGAGGACGCATCCATGCCAGCGAAAATTGCGGTCCAGCTAATCTTTTCTATAACTATTTCAGGGCGGGCGCCTGCGGCGCGGGGGCGGACGAAGGCCCGTCGAACCCCGGCACGAGTCTGGAGGGCGTCCGCACGTTCTGACGTTCCAATTGCGCGTTTCGCGCGCGGAGCTCTTCGACCTGCACCTGCAACCGGGCCACCTCCAACCGGAGCTGCTCCACTTCTCGGAATTGAGACAACTGCCTTTTTGGGAGGTCCAGCCATTGCTGGCGGTATTCCAGATCCTTGGCGATGACCTCCCTGGAGTACCGGAGCCACTGCTCGGCCAGCTCGGTTCGTTTCTGGGGACTGTCGATGGCCCCGAGGATCTCCCCGACCCGGCTGATGATCTCGGGCGTGGCCACGTAATTGGGGGAGCCGTACGCCGCGGCGATGGAGTGGACCACCGCTGGACTTCCCACCTCGACAGATTGGGATTGGGGACCCGTGCTTGCACCGGCGGAGCCGACCCGCGTGGGACCGGTTTGGACCGGGGCCGCGAGCGGAAGCAGTGCCGCAGCACCCGCCACCATGAGCAAAGCGTTCCATCGCGGCATCGTCGTTCTCCTTGAAATGTGAGGCTTATCTACTTCCTATAGCAGTCTTATCCCGAACAAGGCGTTGATGTTCTCGGGCAGCCACACGGGAAATCCCCTATTCTGTTGTAGGAAAGCGGGAATTCCGCCCGTGGGATTCCGCACTCGGGAGAGGTCGGGAAAAAAATTGCCCGGACGGAACAGAATGGTCTTGCCGGTACTCTCTCTTGCATTGACAGTGATAATCTGGTATGTTAGTTTTGTGTTAGGTTCGTGTTAGCTGTACGGCAGCCGTTGGCTTCCGTGCCCAGGTCGCGGCAAATTCGGTGAGCTTGGTAGTCAGCGCTTCGTCGTGTTCGCAGGAGGACTGCAATTCGTATTGCATGCCGGCATCCACATGATATGAGAGCATTTCTAAGAGAGCAGGAGAAAGCAACCATGCGCAAACCCAGAGGTTTCACCCTGATCGAGTTGCTGGTGGTGATTAGCATCATCGCGGTGTTGTTGGCGATCCTGATTCCGTCGCTGGGCAAGGCGCGGGAAAAGGTCAAGGACACCTCGTGCAAGTCCAATCTGAAGAACGTCGGCTTGGCGCTCCAGATGTATCTGGATGCCTATGACCGGAAAATTCCGAATACGGGCAGCTCCAACGGGTTCCTCTGGTATGACGCGGCGGGCAATCCGCTGCGGCCCGGCGCCAGCACCGCGTATTGGGGCGTCTATTTTTACGATTACCTCAAGGACACCAAGGTCTTTGGATGTCCGAGCTTGAATCGCGCCCCGGAGGGGTTGATCTACACGTACCCTGGTCAGGACCCGGCGAAGGTGATTCAGCACGCGGCGTTTGGCCTGAATCATCACTCGCGCAACCGGGGTCGCAACACCAGTACTATTCACCGTCAGGATGAGTTCATCTATGCGACCGATCACGCCGAGCCCCGGCCGGAGTGTGGCACGGATGACAGCTTCCACAATAACGACGTGAAGGGCGCCATGAATCTGACGCAGTATCGCCGGGGCGGCAGCCGGTTCCACGTCTATCGGCAGATCTTCCGGCACAACATTCGCAACTCCGATGCCGACCGGACGGGCGGGCGCGCCAACATTCTCTGGCTGGATGGGCACGTCAGCTATCTGGAAGAGACGACGGGCGACGATGTGTTCGTCCGGTGGTACACCGGCGATAGGCCCAAGAAGCAGCCTTGAGCCACCGCTGGAAACGGCCACCTTGTGACCGACCAATCAACAGGCAAACAGGGCCGTCCTCTCCTCGGGACGGCCCTTTCTGTTTCTACTGTGTTTTCGTGCGGATCGGAGGCGGCGCCACCGTGAACCCAAGAACGATCTCTTACGGAACAGAAGGGTCGTAACTGTACTCTCTTGCACTCGTAGCCGTCATGTGGTATGCTGGTCTTTAGCGGGGTGGGCTTTGACGTCCGCCGCGCCTCGTTGTGAGCGCTTGTCGGTGTTCGCAGGAGGACCGCAATCCCTATCGCATACCGGCAGCCACAGACAAGAGCATTTTCCACGAGAGCAGGAGAGAGCAACTATGCGTAAACCCAGAGGCTTCACCCTGATCGAGTTGCTGGTGGTGATCAGCATTATCGCGGTGTTGTTGGCCATCCTGATCCCCTCGCTGGGCAAGGCGCGGGAGAAGGTCAAGGACACCTCGTGCAAGTCCAATCTGAAGAATATCGGCTTGGCGCTCCAGATGTATCTGGACGCCTACGAGCGGAAACTGCCGAATACCGGCAGTGCCAACCAGCTTCTCTGGTATGATGCGGCCGGCAATCGGTACGGGCCCCACAACGCCACGGGCAGCACGTACTGGGGGGTCTGGTACTGGGACTACCTCAAGGACACGAAGATCTTCGGCTGTCCGAGCTTGCAGCGTGTCCCCGAGGGGTTGATCTACTCGTACGGTGGCCAGGACCCCGCGAAATTGATTCAGAATGCCGGGTATGGTCTGAATCATAACGAACGCGCCCGCGGTCGCAACACCAATACCATCTACCGTCTGGACGAATTCCTCTTCTGCAGCGATCATGCTGAACCCCGGCCGGATGGCGGCACGAGCGACTGCTTCCACAACAATGACGTGAAGGGCGCCCTGAATCTGACGTCCTATCGCAAAGGCGGGAGCCGGTTCTTCAGCTATCGGCAGATCTTCCGCCACAACATCCGCTACGCCGACGCCGACCGGACAGGCGGGCGCGCCAACATCCTCTGGCTGGACGGCCATGTCAGCTATCTGGAAGAGACGACCGGAGACAACGTGTTGCTCCGGTGGTACACGGGGGATAAGAAGAAATAAGCCACCCCGGGAGCCGGCCCCCGACGGTGTCGGACAGGCGAGAACTGCCCGTCCCGTGGTGGGGAGGCGACAATTTCCCTCGATCCGGCACTCCCATCCGCAACGGTCCGGACCGGTTCACGGCGGAGAATCTGCGGGCTCGCGCACCGCGGCACGGCTTCTTCTCTCACCATGTTCTCATGTTGACTTGCCTACCCTGAGAGAGTAGTCTTCCGGCATGGTCTGTGCTTGGGCATCAAAGAATGCTTCCTGTGCATGAATCGGGCGTTGGTGTGCCCCACGGCGTTCGTAGTGATCTCGTGTGGGGTTTCTCTCAAGACTCCGGCGCGCACACGGTGAGCGGGCGTGGTGGAGAATCGCGAGTGAGAAGTGTGTCACAGGCGGGGACTACGAGCCGGCTTCGGTGGGCCGGCTTGTTGGTCTGGGGGTTGTGTGCCGCGGGCTTGGTGGCCCTCGCCGGCGGGTGCAGCCCGGCGCACCATAAAGCCAAGGCCGATGAGGAAGTCTACGGGATTCTCAAATCGAAGTGGAAAGATGATTTCGGCCAGATGGCCAACTACCAGGTCAGCGACACCACGCCTGCCCAAGCTGATCTCGCCCAGGTGATCCCGCCGTCGGGCGTGCTCAGTCTCGCCCGAGCGGTGAGCATTGCGACCCAGTCCGGCCGGGATTACCAAGACCAGAAGGAAGCGCTCTATCTCTCGGCGTTGAACTTGACGCTGACCCGGTACCGATACGCCCCGCAGTGGTTCGGGACTATCGACGCCGCTTACAACCGTAGCGGCGGGGCCGAGGCCGTCACGGTGGAGGCCAGTACCGGCGTAAACCAGGGTTTTCTTTTGGGCGATGGAATCCTCGTGGGCGCCGGCCTGGCGGTGGACTGGGTCCGGTTCCTGACCGGCGATCCCCGCACGTCCCTGAGCTCGGTGCTGACCGCCAGCGTGACCGCTCCGTTGCTGGGGGCCGGCGCGGGCCGGGTCGCGCGCGAGAACCTGACCCAGGCCGAGCGGAACGTGCTGTATCGCATCCGGTCCTTCAACCGGTATCGTCAGACCTACGTGGTCTCGATCATCAGCGACTACTACCGCGTGTTACAGCAACGCAACAGCGTTGATATCCAGCAGGCCAGCTATCAGCGGCTGGTTGAATCCACCAAGCAACTGCGCATGGAAGTGAAGGTGGGCCAGAGACCCGCCTACGACCTGGGCGAGGCCGAGCAGCGACTCCTGAGTGCCGAGCAGGCCCAGGTCCAGGCTCGTCAGCGCTATGCCCTGGCGCTCGACAGCTACAAGATCCGGTTGGCTTTGCCCACCGACGCCAATGTCGCCCTGGACCCGAACGAGCTGCGGGCCTTGGAACAGGCAGGCATCACTCCGGTGGAATACTCGGAGGAGGACGCCATCCGCATCGCGCTGGACCGGCGTTTGGACCTGGCGAACACGCGGGATGGGCTCGATGACGTGGAACGGAAGCTGGTCCTGGCGGCCAAGGGTTTGGGCGTTCAGTTGGACCTGACGGCCAGCGCCAACGTCGCCTCCACGCCGGACACGCAGGTGACGAGGCTGCGGTTCCACGAGGGCACTTATTCCCTGGGGCTGGCCGCCGACCTGCCCTTCAACCGCAAGGCGCAGCGCAACGTATACCGGGAGGCTCTGATCGCGGTGCAGCAGCAACAGCGGGGCTATGACGAAGAGGTCGATCTGATTAAACTGAACGTTCGCAATGCCTACCGGACCCTGACGGAAACCGCCGAGAGCTATCGGATTCAGAAGCTCGGCCTGAAGCTCGCCCAGCGCCGCGTGGAAGTCGAGAAGCTGTCCCTGCAATACGGGCGGGGTACCGTGCGTCTGTTGCTGGACTCGGAGGACGCCCTCGTGCAGGCGCAGAATGACGTGCTGGGCGCCTTGGTGGATCATCTGATCGCCAAGCTGAGCTTCTTCCGCGATGCGGGCGTTTTGCAGGTCCGGCCGGACGGGATGTGGGAGCAGAGAACGTTATGAAACCGCAGGAAAACATCCTCAATCAGGGCATCTCGATCCATACCGGTCAAGGCGTCGTGCCGGCAAAGTCCCGCACGAGAGGACACAGAGCCTATTTGCTGCTCACCGTCGCGGTGGTGGCCGTCGTGGGAACGACGGCAGCCCTGAAGCTGAAGAGGGGGGACTCTGCCGCATCCGACGGGGGCACCTTCACGGCACGCCGGGGCGATCTGGCGATCACCGTGACCGAAGGCGGAAGCATCCGGGCACGCAAATCTATCAACTATAACTGCGAGGTAGCCAGACGCGGCGGCGAACTCACGATCCTCACGATTGTCCCTGCCGGCACGTATATCACCCAGGAAGATGTGGACAACGGCAAGGTCCTCGTGGAGCTGGACTCCTCCGCCCTGAAGGAGCAATTGACCCGCTCGCGGCTGGACCTGGCTACGGAGCAGGGCAACATGATCTCCGCGCGGGAGGCCAACGACATTCAGGTCCTCCAGAATGAGAGCGACATCGCGGCCAGTCAACTCAAGGTTCGGTTCGCTCTGATGGCCCTTCAGAAATACCTGGGCGCCCCCCTGGCGGCGATGCTGACCAAGGATGTGAAGCACAACACCAGCCTGACGGAACACGTAACTCCCTTCCTGCAAAAGGTGAAGGATGACCCGAACCTGCTGGAGGGCTCCGCCGCCGGGCAGGAGTTGAAGAAGCTCAATGACGATATCGTGCTGGCCCAAGGCAACCTGAAGACGGCCCAGGCCACGCTGGTCGGAACGGAAGAGCTTCATGACGCCAATTACGTTTCGGACCTGGATCTCCAGCGGGATCGGCTCACCGTGACCAACCGGCAGTTTGCCCAGGAAAACGCGGCGGTCAATCTCGATCTGTTCCTGCGGTATGACTTCCCGAGAAATGCCGAGCAGTACCTCAGCGACTATGTCGAGGCCCAACGCCAGTTGGACCGGACGCACGCCCAGTGCCGGTCCCGGCTCGCCCAGGCCCAGGCCCGGCTTTCCGACGCGAACGAGCACGTGGTCGAGGAGACCGGGCAGGTGAAGTGGATGGAAGAACTCGTCGCAAAATGTACCATCCGGGCCAAGGCCCCGGGCCTGGTGATCTATGGCACCGGCACCAGCAGCGACGCCTATGCCGCGATGCGTGGCCGGGAAGGCGGCGGCACGAGCAGTGGCATCATCGCGCCGGGCGAGAAGGTCTATCAGGGACAAACGCTGATCTCCATGCCGGACACGGCATCAATGGTGGCGGAAATCAGCGTCCATGAGACGGAGGTGGATAAGGTCAGGCCGGGGCAACCCGCCCAGATCGTTCTGGATGCCTTCCCGGACCAGGTTCTGCAGGGCCAGGTGTATGAGGTGGCGCCGCTGCCCGACGAGCAACGCGGTTTGATGAACCCGGACCTGAAGGTCTATAAGACCCTGGTGAGCATCGACGGCACGCATGACTTCCTCAAGACCCGGATGTCCTGCAAGGTCGAGATCTTCATCCGCCATTTGAAGGACGCGATTCTGGTGCCGATTCAGGTCGTCGCGAACCGACGGGGAAAGAAAGTCCTCTACGTGGTCGGCGCGCAGGGCGATGCCGGGGAACGGGAGGTCAAGACCGGGGCCTTCAACGCCACCTTCGTCCAGATCGTCGAAGGGCTGAACGAAGGAGAAGAGGTACTGCTGAATCCTCCGCTGTTCACGGAATCCGCCGAGGCCGCGGTGTTTCAGCCCGGTCCGTCGGAGAAGGCGGTAGAGCCCAATGGTCCCGCCGGCGGAACGGGGACCAAGACCCCATCCGAAACAAAGGCTAAAGCCACGAAAGGCAAGCGAAGCAGCGGAATGCCTGATCCGGATGGTTCGCAGCAGAATCCAAAGAGCACCTCAGTCCCGGGCAACCGGCAGGCCGAGCAAGACTAAGCGGGGGTTTTCAAAGGCCGCGAAGATGCCGTATCGAGAAGCCCCAAACCTCAAGACGGATACCGCGATCCTGGTGATGAAGGACCTGTGCAAGACGTATCACCTTGGCAGCGTGGAGCTTCGTGTCCTCAAAGACGTCAACCTGACGATCCACCGTGGCGAGTATGTCGCCATCATGGGTCCCAGCGGCTCGGGCAAGTCCACGCTCCTCAACATGATCGGTTGCCTGGACCGCCCCACGGCCGGAGATTACCTGCTCGGCGGGCAGAATGTGGCCACGCTGGAGGACGACCAGGTGTCCCTCATCCGTGGGGCCCGCATCGGCTTCGTGTTTCAGTCCTTCAACCTGATCTCGCAGTTGAACGTCGTCGAGAATATCGAGATCCCGATGTATTACCAGGGGTTCAGCGAGCAGGCGAGCGCCCAGCGGGCCAGAGACCTGGCCACTCTGGTCGGCTTGGGCGAGAGACTGAACCACCGTCCCACGGAGCTCAGCGGCGGCCAGCAGCAGCGTGTGGCCATTGCACGAGCTATGGCTAACGATCCGCTGATTATCCTGGCGGACGAGCCGACCGGCAACCTGGACTCCACCAGCGGCGCCGACATTCTGGTGATTCTCGACCGGTTGCATGCAGAAGGCAAGACCCTGATCGTCGTGACCCACGATGAATCTATCGCCGCCAAGGCCCGGCGGGTGATCCGATTGTTCGATGGGCGAATCGCCAAAGAGGAATTCCATGGACAGTAGCCTGTCATGATGGTCTTTCGCGTCAAACGTATCGCCAAGCTGGGCATCAAGAGCCTGTGGATGCACCGCCTGCGCTCCACGCTGACGGCCCTGGGCATCGTCTTCGGCGTCGCCTCCGTCATTGCCATGCTAGCCATCGGAGAAGGGGCCAGCCGCGATGCGCAGGAGAAGATCGCGCAGCTTGGCAGCCGTAACATCATCATCAAGACCGTTGCACCGCCGGAGGATCGCTCGGGCCTGGGACGCCAGCAGTTCATGACCGAGTACGGCCTGACCTATGACGACGCCGAACGCTTCCAGAACGGCATCCCGGATGTCCAGGTGATCGTGCCGAACCGCCGCCTGTCGCAGCAGGCGTTCTACCGCAATCACCGGGTGTCCGTCGAGGTGATCGGCACCGTTCCCTGGTATCCCGACATCGCCCCCATCCGGGCGCGGTTCGGGCGATTCCTGAGCGTCACGGACATGCAGTACCAGCAAAGCGTCTGCGTCGTCGAGGAGGGGCTGGTCAAGGAGCTGTTCGGTTTCGACGATCCCATGGGCCAGGACGTCAAAATCGGCGGCGACTACTACCGCGTGGTGGGCCTTGCCACCGAGCAGGCCCGTTCCCGGACGGCGGGCGGTCCCGAGGACAAAGACCCCACGGGCGCACAGAAGGCCGGTGGGGCCAACCTGGGCGGCATCTACCTCCCTCTGACCACGGTGAAGAACCACTTCGGCGAGGTGTCCACGCAAACGGGGTCCACCACCGGATCGGTGATGGAGAGAATCGAACTACAGGAGATCGTGGTCCAGGTCCGCAGCATCGACCGGGTCCTCGGGACGCGGCAGAGCGTCCAGACCCTGCTGGCCCTGTCGCACAAGAAGAACGACTATGAGATCATTGTCCCGCTGGAGCTCATGCGGCGGGCCCGAGACGTGCAGCGGATCTTCACGATGGTTCTGGGCTCGATCGCGGCTATCTCGCTGCTGGTGGGCGGCATCGGCATCATGAACATCATGATGGCCACGGTGAGCGAGCGGACCCGGGAGATCGGCATTCGCCGCGCCCTCGGGGCTCGCAAGCGGGACATCATCATCCAGTTCCTCTCGGAGACCCTGCTCCTGACGCTGTTCGGAGGCGTCGTGGGGATCATCGTGGGTTCGGCCATCCCCTTCGGCGTGTCCTACTTCGGCCACATGCGCACGCTGATCACGCCCGGCTCGCTGGTTTTGGCCTTTGGCATCAGCAGCGCCGTGGGCCTGATCTTCGGCCTTTATCCCGCCTACCGCGCCGCCAACATGGACCCCATCGAGTCCTTGCGGCACGAATAGAGATCGGCTTGTGGGCGGTCTCTTCGCCGGACTCCCAGAAAGCATGGTGCGTCTGTCCCTTTGTCGCCGCGTACACAGTGGTCCGATTGACGATTGACAATTGCGCAGGTTCTCGCATAGGGTAGATCTATGACGCCCCTTTCCACCATGAGCCACGTCGAACGCTTTCGCGCGGCGCTGCACTTTGAGCCGGTGGACCGGCTGCCGCGCTGGGAGTGGGCGATGTGGTGGGATGCCACGATTGCCCGTTGGCACGAGGAGGGCCTGCCGCGCGCGCTGGAGTTCAGCCGGGTCTTCGATATCGCGCAGTACTTCGGCCTTGATCCGTACCAGCAGTTCTGGTTCAGCACGACCGAGGCGACCATCGACGCGACGCAGCACCACGTCGAAGGCACCGTCGCGAACAGGGACGACTATCGGCGCATCCGGCCCCGGCTCTATCCCGATCACACGCAGGCTATCGAGGCGATGCACCTGTGGGCCGAGCGCCAGGCGCGGGGCGAAGCGGTCGTCTGGGCGACGCTGGAAGGCTGGTTCTGGTTTCCCCGCACCCTGATGAACATCGAGAGGCTCAGCTACGCCTTCTACGACCAGCCCGAGCTGATCCACGCGATCAACCGCGATCTCCTGGAGTTCAACCTGCGGCTCCTGGGCCAGATGGCCCGCGTCTGCGTGCCGACATTCCTGACGCTCGCCGAGGACATGAGCTACAACCACGGCCCGATGATCTCCCGGCGGACCTTCGAGGAATTCCTGGCGCCCTACTACCGCCGCCTGGTCGAGACCCTCGACGAGTTGGGCATCTTATTGATCGTGGACACCGACGGCGACGTGACACAATTGGTGCCGTGGCTGCAGGCGGTCGGCGTCGCGGGCGTCCTGCCCCTGGAGCGCCAGGCGGGCGTCGACGGCCTGACGCTACGCCGCCAGTTCCCGAAGCTCTGTATGATCGGCCACTTCGACAAGCTGACGATGAACCAGGGCGAGCGGGCGCTGCGTGCCGAGTTCGAGCGTCTTCTGCCCCTGATGAAGACCGGCGGCTTCATCCCCAGCGTCGACCACCAAACCCCGCCGGGCGTCTCCCTCGACCAATACCGTCTCTACCTGCGCCTCCTGGAAGAGTACACCCGCTGACGGGACCCATCGCGGGTTTTGGCAGAACGAAGCGATACTCACCACACCCGTGCGGGGCGAAACACGACTGTCTCGTTGCAGAGATTGGGGGCTGCGGGTACACTTCGAGGGCGGAGTCTCAGAAGTGTGAGTCACGGACCTGGAGAGATCGTTGTGAAGAGTGAACGTACGTCCATCGTGATTCTGATGGTGGTGGTAGGAGCGATTGGCTCCCGCGCGGTGTGGGCAGGGGATAACGCGAAAGCCGGGGCCGGTTCCCGGATTGACCGGTTCGCGCTGGTGACGCGGCATAATGTGACTCTGACCAAGCCCGATCCGCTGACGCCATTGAGCGTGGGTAATGGCGAGTTTGCGTTCACCGCCGACATCACGGGGTTGCAGACCTTTCCCGCGTACCATGAGAAGGGGATGCCGCTGGGCACGCTGTCCCAATGGGGTTGGCACAGTCTGCCGAATCCCCAAGAGTACCGGCTGGCGGATGTCTTGGAGGAGTACGAGGTCGCCGGACGCAAGGTGCCCTATGCCTCGGGGAGGGGACGCTCCGGCGGGTACTCGCCTGCCGCCGAATGGCTGCGTGCCAATCCGCACCGGCTGGACCTGGGACGGATCGGGTTGCGTTTGACCAAGAGGGATGGGTCCGCCGTGGCGCTTGAGGATTTGGCGAATACGTCGCAGACGCTGGATTTGTGGACAGGGCTTCTGAGCAGCCGGTTCGATGTGGAAGGGTCGTCCGTTCGCGTGCAGACTATTTGCCATCCCACACGGGACATTCTGGCGGTTCGCATCGAATCGCCTCTGCTCGCCCAGAAGCGATTGGCTGTCTCATTGGGCTTCCCGTACGGCAATGCGGATTGGGGAGTCGCGGCCGACTGGAAACACCCGGACCGGCACACGACGCAGGCGCGGATCGAAGCTCACCAGGCGGACTTCGTGCGGATTCTCGATGCGGAGCGCCATTCCGTTCGCGTCGTCTGGTCGGAGGGGGGCCGGATCGAAACCAAATCGCAGCACCAGTATGAGATCCGCTCAGAGGATGGTCGGCCGCTGGAGATTCTGTTTGCGGTTGCTCTCAAGGAGATAGCGGAGTCTGTGCCGGGCTTTGACGGGGTGCGTGCGGTGGCGGCCGAGCACTGGAAGCACTTCTGGATGAGCGGGGGTGCTATTGATTTCTCGGCGTGTACGGACCCGCGCGCCACCGAGCTGGAGCGAAGGGTGGTGCTGTCGCAGTATCTGACGGCGATTCAGTGTGCCGGGTCTCGTCCCCCCCAGGAGACAGGGCTGGTCCACAATAGCTGGTATGGCAAGTTCCACCTGGAGATGCACTGGTGGCACGCGGTGCAGTTTGCCTTGTGGGGCCGGCTGCCGCTGCTGGAACGGAGCCTGCCCTGGTACCAGTCGATTCTGCCCCAGGCAAAGGCGGTCGCCGAGTTGCAGGGGTACCGGGGCGCTCGCTGGCCGAAGATGACCGCGCCTGGGGGACAGGACAGCCCCAGTGAAGTGGGCGTCTTTCTTATTTGGCAGCAGCCGCACCCGATCTACTACGCCGAGCTGTGCTACCGCGCCCACAGGGACCGCCAGATCCTGGAGCGGTATCGGCGGATCATCTTTGAGACCGCCGAGTTCATGGCGTCGTATCCCGTGTGGGACCAGGCGGGCGAGCGATACGTGCTGGGACCGGCCCTGATTCCGGCCCAGGAGAGCTACGGCTCGACCCGGGCCCGCAATCTCAATCCGACGTTCGAGCTGGCCTACTGGCGCTGGGCCTTGGAGATCGCTCAGCAGTGGCGACTGCGGCTGGGCTTGCAGCGCGAGCCGGCGTGGGATCGCGTGATTCAGAGGCTCGCCAAGCCGACGATTCGCGACGGTGTGTACACGGGAATTGAGACGCCGCCGTATACGATCGCCCGCGATCATCCGTCCATGCTGGCGGCGTACGGATTTGTCCCGGCGACGCCGTTGATGGACCCGAACACGATGAAGCGGACGCTCGATTACGTCTTGAAGAACTGGGACTGGCCGAGCACGTGGGGCTGGGATTATCCGATGCTCGCCATGACGGCGGCCCGCGTGGGCGAGCCGGAAAGAGCGGTGGACGCCCTGTTCCTGGATTCGCCGAAGAACCGCTACCTGGCCAACGGGCACAATTACCAGTCGGCCCGATTGCCGCTCTATCTGCCCGGCAACGGCGGATTGCTCGCGGCGGTCGCCATGATGGCCGCTGGCTGGGACGGTGGCCCCGACCGCCCGAACCCGGGCTTTCCCGATGATGGCAAGTGGCGCGTGCGCTGGGAAGGGCTGAGCCGAATGCCGTGACGAAGGAAGATTCCAACCTCCAAATTCCAAATCCCAAACAAATCTCAACATGCCAAATCCAAAATCAAAAACGCCTGAGGCCGGCACCGTGTTTTGGTCATTTGCATTTGTGATTCTGGATTTGTTTGGGATTTGGAGTTTGGGATTTCTCCTTACTGTTGGAGCAGGTACCACATGGTGCCGTATTCAGGCGAGAGGGTGAGTGTGCCCCGGCCGTTCTCGTAGGCAAGGGGCACCTGTTGCTTCGGCGACCCCTCCGGCGCCAAGGCGTGACAAGTCCACTGGCCGTCGGGGACGACCAGCGTGCCCCGGACCGCCTCGATCTGCACCGGTGCCTGGCCCCAGTTGCGGCCCACGGTCTGCCGGTCCGGCGTGAACTGCATGCCGACGTTCTCGCAGCGCCCGCAGGCGGTAATGAGCAGTGTCTTGCTCGCGCCCAGTGGTGTCATCATCAAGGCGACAAAGGCGGGAGATGTGATCCGGAGTTTGCCTTCCGTAGCCTCGGCAAAACGCGGTGCGTGGCCCGTGTACACCTGGGCTTGCCCGGCGGACGTGCGATCCGCTGTCCCGAGCGGACCCGAGGCCTGGTAGAGACCCCGACCCTTCGTATCGACCGACCACTGCAACCGGGAGGGCGGGTTGATAGGGGCGGATCGTGGCGTGCATCCCGATTCGTTCAGTCGCCATCCCAGGATGTGGGTACTGAGTACGTCCTTGTACGTGGTGCCACTGGTATCGGTGAGCATGCGTAACAGGTTGCTGCCGTACTTGACGTGAAGCTGGGCCAGCGCCGTCACGTCCTGGCCTTGGCGGTTTGGGCTTGGTCGTGTGACATCCGATACCGTATTGACGGTTCCCCAGCCGCTTCTGAAGACGGCGGCGCCGGCGCGCACGAAGCCCCACTTGGCGGGGTTCGTGTCGATGTCGAAGAAGCCGCTCATCGTCGGGCGGTCCCAGGCGCTGGTCGAGCCGGAGTAGTCAAAGAGCCAGACACCGTCCCAGTTCTGGGCAGCCGCGAACGAGGCGACCATCGGGACGCACTCGGCCTGGGCATCCAGGGGCGCCGGATGGTTGTATTCGCTCAGGGTGAAGGGCTTGCCGGCCAGTCGCTCGGCCGCGATGCGAAAGAGCGTCGCCTGATCGGGATGGTCCGTCATGGGCTTTTGCTCGATGAGCCAGTTGGCCGAGTCCCAGGGTCGGCCGGGAAAGGTGGGATGCTGCCAATAGGCATGGCTGTCGAGGTAGTCCATATCGCTCTGGGCATAGAGGCCCAGCGGCCCGAAGACGATGGTCCCCGTGACGAGGGCGCCGCAGCCGAGGTCCCTCCTGATGTAGGAGCGCAAGCCGTCGAAGTAAGCCTTCTCCGTTTCGGCCAGGAATACCATGCGGTCGAGGATGCGCGGCGTGCTCTCGTTCTCCTGGAAGAGGCTCACGGTGCCGGTGCTCGGCGATTCCCCGGGTGCCAGGCCCGTCTGACCGCCCGGACGCAGCTCGACTTGAGCGAGATAGAACGTGGTCGAATTGGCGCTGAAAGCAAAGCTGACTCTCGCGTTGTTATCGCTCGCTGCGGCGATGAACCCGAGGCTGAACGTCTTCCCTTCAGTGCTCAGATCCAGGTGGCGCGAGAGGCCCAGATTCGCCCAGGACGCATGAGCCTGGGTCACGTTGCAGGTGATCGAGCGCAGCTGGGCGCTCGCGGCCTGGAACGACACTGTGTAGTACTGTCCCTCCACCAGGCGAAAGCCGCCCTGGTTCAACTGCAAGTGCCATTCGGTGCTGTTGGCTTTGCCGATGTCCACCTGGAGGGCGCCGGCCGGCAGGTTTTGTGGCCGGGACAGCGAGGCCCGGCAGTCTTCATGCTGCTCGAGGTTCCAGCGCTCCGGGACATTGCGATTCTTGTCCCAGGTGGTGAAGGAGCTGTTCTGGAGCACGTTGTTGCCCAGCGGGTGCGAACCCTTGGTCCAGGCGGTCCGCAGGGCATCGTCGGAGGCGTAGCGTTGGCGCAGCCAGGAATTGAACTGGCCGCCAAGGAGTCCCTCATAGTAGCGGGGCAGGGTCCGCAGCGTCTCTTCGGCGCCCCACATGAAGAAGCTGTCTTCGTTGGTGATCTCGACGAAGGCGACGGCCGGGTCGTCGGCGTAGCGCACACCCCGATAGGGATTGAGGTGAGTCAACAGATCTTTCGCGTACTGCCTCTGGGCTTCGATCAGGGCCGGCGTGAAGATGCCAGTGATCTTGTCGTACTCTCGGTTTGTTTGGGGCAGATCCAGATACTGGCTATGCGCCCGGCCCACGTGCAGGTTGAGATTGACGAAGATGCCGCGTTGGGCCAGCTCGTGGATCAGGTAGTCCAGCCGGTCGAGGGCCTGTGGCTCGATGGTCTTCCCATCCTTGGCGTTCCAGATGCCCCGAGGCCAGCGGGAGGTATCCAGGTGGTGACAGCGCACGGAGTTGACGCCCGCCGCCGCCAGACGCTGGGCGACATACGGGGCGTCCTCGTGAGTCGGGAAGTTGGCCCCGAAACACAGGTTGACACCCCAGATGCGCAGGTCGCGCCCGCCGCGACGGAAGTGCTCGGCCGCCATCAGTCGCTCGGAGTCGGTTCTGATCGGCGTATAGTCCGTCGCCCAGATGGGCTGTCCCGGGTTGATCTTTGCAGGAATGACGAAGGGAACGAACTCCTGACCGGCGGCGGCGTGGGCAAGACCACACGCGAGGAGGACTGCCAAGAGCTTTCGTTTCATAGAGTCCGGGGCAATCGTAAGTTGGTTCCATGTTCTTCTCATGAGTTGGCCTCCGATAAAGCCTTGGCGATGGTCCTACCAGATTGGCCCGTCACCAGCAACAGAAAACGGTTCACCACGCGAATCCCCTCCTCATCCGCGACAACACCGGCTATAATCGTGGGGCAGAACGATCTGGAGGAAATACGATGCACAGACAAAAGAACTCACACGCGCGACTCCTATCGGTCACGTCCCTCGTGTGCATGGGATGGTGGTTCCTCGTCACCAGCGCCGCATACGCCCAACAGGCGAGTGAGAGTGCGTCAAGCCGCTCCACATCCAGCCGCGTTGTCATCGAGGCGGGCGATTTGCGGATGGTCTTGGAGAAGGCACCGCAGGGTTTGCGTGTACGCAGTCTTACGGATGCCGCGACCGGCCAGGAGTTGCTGGCCGAGGATTCATTGCCGCTGTTCTCCGCGACGGTGCGGGACACGAAAAGCAAAGAACTGCTGACGATCGCTGCTGACTCCGGCTGGCAGCAGGTGGACGTGTCTCCTGACGCCACGTCCGCAGGATACAGGCTCGCTTTTGCCGCACCGGTGGATGACCGCCTCAGAGAGGTTCGCGTCGAAGTGACCCTGGCTCTTGAGAAAAGCGAAGGCGCCCTGACCTGGGACCTGCGAGTTGTCAATGATAGCTCGCAGTGGGGTCTCTGGCGCGTGGTGTTCCCGCAAGTCTCGCTGCGGGACCTGGGCGAAGGCGGCAGGGTGTTTGCGCCCGTAACGGCCGGTATTGAGTTGGCCGATATGTGGACCAAGGCGAGCAAAAAGGGCGGAACGTACCCCGGCGGCTGGACGTGCATGCAATATATGGCGGCCTATGACAAGACCCGGCGGACCGGGCTTTACGTGGGTGTGCATGACCCTTATGGCTCGACCAAGGACATCTTCGCGGAGGGCCAGCCGGCCCAGCATGCGGTGGTCCTGCGTTTCGACCATCCGGTCCCGAATATGGGCAAGGCGGGCGCCGGCTTCGAGTTGCCCGGCGAGGCGAAGTGGCAACTGCTGCGCGGCGACTGGTTCGAGGCGGCGCAGATTTACCGCACCTGGGTCAGTCAGAAGGCAAAATGGTGGCCGGACTTGGGGCTGGAGGGTCGTGAGGACACACCGAAGTGGATGCGGGAATTGCCCGCGTGGGCGATGACGGGTGGTCCCGTCTCCCAGTGTGTTCCGCGCGTGAAGACCTTTGCACAGACACTTGGCGTGCCGGTTGGCTTTCACTGGTACAACTGGCACCAGATTCCTTTCGACAACGATTATCCACATTACTTCCCGCCCAAGGATGGGTTCCGCGAGGGCGTGGCCCAGCTCAAGGCGGCGGGCGTCTACCCGATGCCCTACATCAACGGAAGGCTCTGGGATACGCACGACAAGGGCGCCGAGGATTGGCAGTTCACGCGAACCGCACTTTCCGCAACCACCAAGGATGAGCAGGGCAAGCCGTATGTCGAGAGTTACGGCAGCAAAGAGTCCGACGGCAACAGTGTCAAACTGGCCGTCATGTGTCCCACGACGTCGCTATGGCAGAACCGCGTCCGCGACATCGTGGGTGGCCTGTTCGGCGACTGCGGCGTGAGCGGCGTATACATCGATCAGATCGCCGCTGCCCAGCCACGTTTGTGCTTCGATGCCGCGCACGGCCACGATCTTGGGGGCGGCCATTGGTGGACGGAAGGCTACTGGGCCATGCTCAGCGCCATTCGGGCCGCCCAGCCTGCGGACTGTATGATCACCACGGAGTGCAACGCCGAGCCGTACATCAAATGGTTCGACGGATACCTGACCTGGCACTGGCAGGAGCAGAACATGGTCCCGGCCTTCTCGGCGGTCTATGGCGGAGCCCTCCAGATGTTTGGGCGGGCCTATCGGGGCGGCCCAAGCCAGGACCTCGCCCATCGCATGAAGGCCGGACAACAATTAGTCTTCGGCGAGCAGATCGGCTGGTTTGGTCCGGACGTCATCGATCGCCCTGATTCCGGCAAGTTCCTCCGCGACTGCATCCAACTTCGCTGGCGGCTGAAGGAGTACTTCTACAGAGGGCATATGGCCCGTCCGCCGAGACTGGCAGGGCAGATTCCAACCGTCACCGCCGATTGGCAGTGGCACGGCGAATGGCCGATCACCACGAGTGCCGTAATGACCGGGGCGTGGCAGCTTCCGAAGGAGAACAAGGTAGTCCTGCTATTCGCGAACGTCTCCGACAATCCCCTTGCCTTCCCCCTGGAATTCGATCCCAGGGACTACCATCTTCCTGATAAATCGATAACGATGACCCCGATCGCCCCGGATGATACCCAAGGCCTGTCCGCGATTTTGACGATGGAGCAGCGCCGGGTTGAACTCGCTGCTCGAAGTATCGTTGCCTGGGAACTGATTTCAGCGAAGGACCCCTGACCTCGTGTCACCGGCTGATGGTAGCGACATTCGTGTCTATTCGGCCGGTGGGATTCTGCGGCATAATCTGAACGGGGTTAGAGGAGATTACGTATCTGTCAGGCTTGGGCGCCACTGTACATTCGTGGGCGGCCGGAAGGGTTCGGGTCCCCAGGTGCGAAATATCGCACGTGAGGGCCTTTCCCCGTCGTAATGGCTCGCGATCGGGCCCCAATACGGGCAGCCATTGCGTGAGGCTGTGTCACCATAAGGCAGGCGAGGGTCGCGCCGCCGACAGGACCGGAGGCTGCTTTCAATTCACAGTTGTCGGTGGACAGGTGCCGGTACGGCCCAGGGCCGCCGACTGAACACCGGCAACTGCTCACCGGGGACTCTCTTCGGATGGACAGACGCGACTTTCTTCGCTGGATGGCAGGGGCGGCTACGGTCGCGCAAACAGGAGGGGAAAAAGGGGAAGGTTCCTCCGGCTTCGGGGCGTGGCGGAAGTATTCGGATCGGTGGATCTCGTACCCCAGGGAACAGGCCCACGGTAAGCCGGGTCTGTGGACGGTGTTTGCGACCACGTGCCGGGAGTGTCCGGCGGGCTGCGGCATGCACGTGCGGACCCGCGAAGGCCGCGTCATCAAGCCCGAGGGTAATCCAAGTCATCCTGTCAGTCGAGGCGGCCTGTGTCCGCGCGGGCAGTCGGCGCCCCAGGGACTTTATGACCCGGATCGCGTGCGGCAACCGCTCAAGAGGGAAGGACCTAAAGGACCACAAGGACCTGAGGGACCTACAAGGGGATTCGATGACTCCGTGCGTCCCTCAGGTCTCTTCGAGGCGAGTTCTCGGTCCGAGCCGCTGACAGTGCCGGCGCCGCTGACGCAGTTGGCGTCGATCTCGCTCGAAAGCGATTTTGCGCCGGTCTCCTGGTCCCGGGCTACCGGGGAGGTCGCGCAGGCGTTGAAGAAGGCTAAGCGGCTCTTCGTCGTCAGCGATCTGCAGACCGGCGCGCTGGCGGAAGTCATGCAGCAGTTCCACCGCACGGTGGGTCTGCCGGGGGCGGTGGCGTTCTATGAGGCCTTCGACTACGAGCCTCTGCGCTCGGCCAACGAGAAGCTCTTCGGCCGGGCGGTCCTTCCTCGCTATCGGCTCCAGGAGTGCGACTTCATCCTGAGCCTGGGGGCCGAATTCCTTGAAAGCTGGATCTCCAACGTCGAATTTTCCTGGGAATTTGCCCAGATGCATCACCGGCCCGAGGCCGGTCGGAAATCTGAAATTCGAGATTTGAAATTTGAGATTCCCGGCGAAGCCGGGCTGATGGCCTACATCGGCCCGCGGTTATCCATGACGGCGGCCAATGCTGACTACTTCGTGCAGGTGCCGGCGGGGCAGGAGTATGCCGCGGCGCTGGCGATTCTGCGGGAAGTGGCACGACTGCGTGGCTTGTCGATTGCAGATTTCGGATTTCGGATTTCGGATTGGCAAGGCGACGCGGCACTCAATCCGCAATCCGCAATCCGCAATCCGAAATTACAGATGATCGCGGATAAGCTCGCGCGGGCCAAGAATCCTGTGGTTCTGGCCGGCCCCGTGGGGACGACCGGTCCGATGGCCGAGCAACTGGCGCTGATCGCCATGCAGTTGAACCAGGCGGTCGGCGCGATCGGGCGGACGGTCGATTTCTCGCAGACTCACGCCTTGGGACAGACGACCCCGGCGTCGAAGCTCGAAGAGATGCTCCGGGAGCTTGGGCCGGACGATGTCCTGATGGTCCATCAGACCAATCCCGCTTACAGCCTGCCGCGCCTGCGGCGCGCCATGGAGCAGGCGGGCACGGTCGTCTTCATTGGCACAATGCTGAACGAGACGGCAGCCATGGCACAGTGGGTCTTGCCGACTCTCTCGCCGCTGCAGGAGTGGGGCGACTATGAGCCTTGGACGGGCCTGCACTGCCTGATCCAACCGACCATGGGTAAGCTGTACGATACGCGGCACAGTGGCGATGTCTTTCTCTCCCTGGCGCAGAGTTATGGCCGGCCGCTCCAGCGGGACGGCCAGACGCCGGCATCGTTCCTTGAGTGGCTGCGGCTGCGCTGGCGGCGCCTGCACGAGCAATTCGCGCCGGGTCAGGAATTTGAGGCCTTCTGGCGCCAAGCGCTCCAGCGGGGAGGGGTGTTCGAGGAGAAAGGACCTCAGCGACCCAAAGGACCTAAGGAAGAGGCGGTGGCCTCGGTTAGCCCTTTAGGTCCCTTTGGTCCTTTCGAGCAGGCCGCCTCGGTGGAGGCCATGCACCTGTGGCTGTGGCCCTCCATCATATGGTTTGATGGCCGGCTGGCCAATCGGGGCTGGATGCAGGAGGTCTCGGAGCGGATGAGCACCCTCACCTGGGGCAGTTGGGTGGATATCTCTCCGGCCACGGCCCGGCGGCTGAACGTCGAGCGGGGGGACGTGCTGGAGATCTCCAATTCATCCGGCCAGGTGAGGGCCCCAGCGCGCATCACGAAGGAAGTGGCGGACAATGTCGTCGCCCTGGCGCTGGGCCAGGGACATACGGCTCTGGGCCAAGTGGCGGCCGGGCGGGGGATGAATGGATTCGAACTGTTGGCCCGCCAGGATTCCGGCTCGCTGTTCGGGACCGTCGAGCTTCGCAAGACGGGTGAGCAGGCACCTCTGATCGGCCTTTCCGCTACGCAGGATCAATGGGGGCGGGACATCCTGCGGTGGACCTCGCGGCGCGAACTGCGGAATTTGCAGAAGAGCGAGATTGAGGACATCATGTGGCCCGGGCCGGAAGGATACGATCCCAAGCGTGACTTGTATGCGCCGCACCATTATCCGAAGCATCGCTGGGCGATGGTGATCGATCTGGACCGCTGCATCGGCTGCGGGGCGTGCGAGGTCGCGTGCTATGCGGAAAACAGCATCCCGGTGGTGGGGCCGGAACAACTGAGCAAGGGCCGGGAGATGAGCTGGCTGCGGGTGCCGCCTTATGAGCACCCGCGTGAACCTCTGCGCATCGGGTTCTTGCCGCTGCCGTGCCAGCACTGCGATGCAGCCCCGTGCGAGCCGGTGTGCCCGGTCTTCGCGGCGGTCCACAGCGAGCAGGGGCTCAACGCCCAGATCTACAACCGTTGCATCGGCACGCGGTACTGCTCGAACAACTGCCCGTACAAGGTCCGGCGGTTCGAGTGGTTCGATCCGCAGTGGCGCGAGCCGCTGAACCTGCAATTGAACCCCGATGTGACAGTCCGCTGCCGGGGGGTGATGGAGAAATGCACCTTCTGTGTTCAGCGCATCTACTACCATGAACGCCTGGCGCGAATCGAAAGGCGACCTCTGTGCGACGGCGAGGTCCAACCGGCGTGCGTGCAGTCGTGCCCGACGCGGACCTTCGTCTTCGGCGACCTGATGCAACCCGATTCGGAAGTGTACCGGCTTTTCCACCATCCCCGCCGTTACCAGCTCCTCAAGCACCTGAACACCAAGCCGGCGGTGATCTATCTCAAGCGGATTCTGGTGGACGACGCGGGTGACGCGCGTCCGGAATGATTCTCATGTCCACCCTGAACTATGAAGAAATCAACCAGCGGACGCTCGCGGCGCTGCGGCCTCCGGTCCTGCGATACTTCGGCGTGGTGGGCCTGCTGGGATTGGGAGTTCTGGCCCTGGTCGCGCTCTGGGTCTACCAGATCCGGACCGGCATGGGCGTGGCCGGCATTTCCCACCCCGTGGGCTGGGGGGTGTACATTGGGAGTTTCGTCTTCTGGATCGGAATTGCCCACTCGGGCACGCTGATTTCCGCGGTCCTCCTGCTGGTGCGGTCCAAGTGGCGCACCGCCATCTCGCGGTCGGCCGAGGCGATGACGGTAATCGCCATCATGACGGCGGGGCTGTTCCCGCTGATTCATCTCGGCCGTTTCTGGGTCGCCTATTACATTCTGCCGTACCCGTCCCAGCGCCAGATCTGGCCCAATTTCCAGAGCCCACTGGTCTTCGACGTGGTGGCCATCTCTACATATCTGACCGTCAGCGTCATCTTCTTCTACGTGGGCCTCCTACCCGACTTGGCGGCCGTGCGCGACGGGCTGCAACATACTCGGGAGCAGAACGTCCGACAGCGGCTTTACCGCCGGCTCTCCCTCGGCTGGCATGGTCGGGCCGACCAGTGGCAGCACTATGGCCGGTCTTACCTGTTCTTCGCCGCCCTGGCCACGCCCTTGGTGGTGTCGGTGCATTCGGTGGTCTCGTGGGATTTTGCCACGGCCGTGCTGCCGGGTTGGCACTCGACCCTCTTTCCTCCTTAGTGATCGCGCATAAATAACTTGCACAAATTACTATTGATCGATTTGAGGGATTGTGTGATAACACCTGCATGCAGGATGCACAGATGATCGCACGGATTCAGAGCAAGTACCAGTCGTTGGAGCCGGAGATGGATG
>CAYHAJ010000061.1:0-10433 GCA_964354535.1 uncultured Pirellulales bacterium | reverse complement strand
AGGATTATGTCTCGCGCAGAGACGCAGTGACGCTGGGTGGGAAAGACGGCTGTTGTACCTCTGATCTCTGCGCCTCCGCGTCTCTGCGCGAGTGGTATTTGGTTGCGGCCGAAGGCCGCGCTGGGTGATTCGTGCCATTCGTTGTTTCTACGTCCTTATCCGATCGGGACTTGCACCAGGCCGCCAGAATTATCTGGAAATGACTTTCAGTTGTTGCGAGTTAGCAGCGCAGATAAGACGGGTACTTAAATGCACTCACGCGGGCTTGCCCCAAAAAATGTACCTGACGCCGTCCCAGTCTCGGTCTGGGGCACACCACCTGCAAGTTCCCAATATTCGGCTTTGCCTTCTGCCCGGACCGTCACTACAATGACGGCAATGATAGGAGGCCCTATGGATACAGAGGAAAGACTCCCGGCTCCCAGCGGCGGCTCACCCTTTGAGCGAATCCGGCGGACCAATGCCGCCGGAGCGGAATATTGGTCCAGCCGCGACTTCGCGCAAGTCCTCGGGTACTCGGACTATCGCAATTTCGAGCAGGCGATGAAAAGAGCGAAGACCGCCTGTTTCAACAGCGGCCAGCGGATTGAGGATCATTTCGTTGAGATCACCGAAATGATCGAGATAGGTAAAGGCGGCCGTAGACCGGTAGCAACCATTTGCCTGTCGCGCGACTCAGATTAATGATCCGTTATTGGATCTGAGCCTCGACGAAGCTGCGGAATTTGCCAGAAGGCGAGTCGGGCCAAGCGAGATGAATAAGTATGTGTTTAACTTCTTTTCCACATTTGCGCCGGGGCGTGTTCACGACGCGGCTATTCAACTCCCCTGGGACACCATCTACACCACGAATTTCGATCTTCTGCTAGAGCAGGCGGAGAAGCGACTCGGCCCGGGAGCAGCGGGCAGACTGGTTCCAATAGTATCCGTCAATACCGCTCTGGGGAGCCTCCAGGAGGAGGACATTCCCTATTACAAGCTGCATGGTAGTATCGACTTAGCCAACACAAATGAAGGTCGGCTCACGTTGACGAAGGAAGATTATCGGCATTACGAGGAACTGCGAAGGCCGTTGTTCAAGCGTTTGTATAGCGATCTGAGCAGTAGGACTTTTGTCTTCGTTGGTTATGCAATGCGGGATACTAACTTCCGTGAAATCCTTGAAGAGTGTCGTGCAGCACTGGGAGTAAGAACTCTGCCGCTAAGTTACGCGATCCGCCCTGGCTTCCGGGAGGCTGAAGCCGAGTTCTGGCTTGACAAATACAACGTACGGCTAGTTGATGCCACTGCCGAGGTGTTCCTTCAGCAATTGCGGGACACTTGGTTTGCCGAGGGGCATATCGTGCTGCCTTTGGAGCAGCGAGAGGCCCAGGAGGTGTTTGAGGCTGACGACAGCACCAGATTCGCCAAGGTCGGTAGTTGCTTCTTCCGCCTTGCCCCCGAAGCATGTACTGGCCAGTCTACACCGCAGAGTTTCTTCCTGGGATGTGAGCCAACATGGGCGGATGTACGCGACTCGATCGCCCCTCCAAGGGACCTCTACTGGACCCTCCTGGACGCCATTTTCGAGGAGTTGGCTGAGACCACTGCTGGACCTGGCGCCTATCTTGTGACGGGTTACGCCGGGACGGGTAAGACGACGCTGTTGCGTACCATGGCTTACATGCTGTCAAAAGAGCTTGATGTACCCGTACTGATTCACATTCCCGGCACGCCGCTTGAAATGAGGGACATTCTTCCTGTCGTACAAGAGACCTTGGGAAGGAGGCTCGTCATTTTGGTACACGATGCGGCCGAATATGTACACGAATTGAGACAATTCTACATCGATGCGTCGAAATTCAAGGTTCCTCTGACCCTACTCCTTGAGGACCGAACGAACCAATGGAACGTCGTTGCAAAGTCGGTGAAAGCAGATTTCGATCCTGCGGTTTTTGAGCTTGGCGGATTGAGTCGAAAGGAGATAGAAGCAATCCTCGATGCCCTAACACGACATGGCGCACTTGGTCGCCTTGGCGCGTTGGACCGAGGTTCACAGATTGCTCACTTCATCGAGATGGCAGACCAGAATCTGCTGGTGGCCCTGCGAGAATTGACCACCGGCAACAAATTCGATAGGATCATTGCTGACGAGTATCTGAAGGTATCCACCGAACTCGCACGACAGGCATATCTCTATGTGGCGGCGCTTGGCCAAGTTGACTTGTACATCCGCAATGCGACGCTGCTTCGCCTCCTAAATTGTGACGCCACCTCGCTGAGTGACGCGGTGTTCAAACCTACGGAGGGCATCCTGCTCAGCAGCCAGTTGGTTGGACGCTCGCGTCATACTATTGGCTGGAGAGTACGCGCAAGACATCCAGTCATTGCATCGGTTGTCTTCTCTGTCGGAGCCCCGGACGATAAGCGCAAACTTGAGATATTGCATGAACTACTATATGCGCTGGACCCAGGTTTTCAAGACGATCAACAACTCCTGCACGCCGTTGTGCGCAGGCGAGAGCTTGTACGCACCCTCTCATCGGCTGAGAATCAGCGGGGAATCTACGAGCTTCTGGCGCAGCTACTCCCCGGAGACCCATATGTATTCCAGCACCGTTCCATTTTGGAGCGAGATCTAGGCAACGTCGACGCTGCTGTCGACTACGCCCGAAAGGCGTGGTCTCTCAAGCCAGATAATCCCACCATCGCCAATACTTTGGGGTTGGCCTTAGAGATGGCGGCACGGCGGGAGGACAATGCAATCCGACGTGAGAAGCTACTCAGGGAGGCTACATCACTCTTCGAAAAAGGCATTACGCAGGGGAAAGATGATCCATTCGGCTATCTGGGGAAAGTCTACACATTACGTCAACGATTGTCCCAAGAATCGTCCGAAGACCGTAAGGTCTTGATTCGAGCAGACATACTCTCGATCTTGGAGACAGCAAGGGAATCCACAGAGAATGATCCGGTGATCGAGCAAGAGATTGCGCGCGAACAGAAGATGATGGGCGAGTTGGACGATGCGATTCGCACTCTTGAAGCAGCTCTCGAGAGGCAGCCTAGGAACGAGCGAGTCGCAAGTTTGCTCGTCACTTTCCTGCGTAAGAAGGCATTGTCCGATCCCGCCAATGGTCAGTACGCAAGAGACAAGGCCCTAGAGGTCGCCATGAGATCGGTGGTGCATGCCCCAACTTCATGGCGCCTGCACGCCCAGCTTGCTTGGCTGCATGCAGAAAAGGGCAGTGATGTAGATGCGGTCGTTCAAAGCTACGAGGCGGCGATTCGAAATAACCGAAAGGAGCCACGCCTGTACGTCGAGCTCGCGGCATACCTCTTCAAAAGAGGCGAATACGCGAGGGCCGAAGCGGTCTTTGCGCGAGCTAATGGACTACCTATTACGAGCCAAGCCAAGCACAGAATCTACGAATGGTTCACGAGCGAAACGGGGAAACGCCGCGAATTCTACGGACGCGTTGAGCGGATGTCTGGCGCGGGCGCGTTTGTCAGAGCAATTCCAGAGAACTTCGAGGCGTTCTTCTGGCGAAAGAGCGGCGATATCGCTATGCTCGTCAAAGGGGACGAAGTCAAATTCTGTGTCGGATTCAATTGTCGTGAAGCTGTCGCAGAAATCACCCAGATTGTCAGGAGTGAGATCTCTGCAACGCGAGGTAGCTGACACGCGATTCGGGGGTCAGGCATTCACTTTCACATTTCTGTCATGGAAGGAAGCGCAGAGGAACAAGGATGGAGGCTGATTGGAGAGGTTCCCTCTTTCTCATGCTATTGGCTCAAAGCGGAAAAATGCTCAGGGGTTTGGGGATGGAATCTCCAACGACTCAGGTGATTAGGGGATCAGGCATTCACTTTCGCATTTCTACGGTGGAGAGAACCGCAGAGGAAGAACGATGGATGCTGGCTGAAGAGACCCGGACTTTCTCATGCCATTGGCTCACAGCGAAGAACGCCCAAGGGTTTGGGGATGGAATCCCCAAGGACTCGGGCCTCGTGATGCTCGTCGGTGCGAATGGGGACGTTCTTGCGGCAGATGTCCAGGTGGTCGACATGAAAGCGGTCGTGCGGGCGCTGAACTGAGAAGAGGTTAGTTACCGTTGCGCCGGAGCTGTTGCCGGTCCGGACCTGTCCGAAGTATGCCGGCTTTGGACTTGACATATCCTATTGGGGAGACTACACTTATGATTACGGAACCTATGAGCCGGATGATTCTGCGCGAGGTGATCTATGACGTATCGAGGCCGAGTCAAGAATGGAGTAGTCGTGCTGGAGTCCGGGGTGCGCCTGCGCGAAGGAATGGACGTGCGCGTGGAGCCGGTGGGGGAGACGCAAGGCGTAGAGGAGGGTCCGCAGGAGGCACGTCAACTGCGCGAGGGTCTGCTGGCGTTTTCCGGGGTAATCAAGGAAGGGCCGTCGGACTTGGCGCGAAACCATGACCATTACCTCCACGGGACCCCGCGCCGATGAGCGATTGTTTTGCTGATACCTATTTCTTTATCGCGCTCTTGTTCGAGAACGACGAGGCTCACACCGAAGCGCAGACACGGGTTGCCAATTTGTCCGGGCGGCTGTACACGAGCGTGTGGGTTCTGATAGAGGTAGCGGATGCCTTGGCGGTGCCCGGCCGTCGGCAGCGCTTCCTGCCGCTTCTGGAGTTCCTGCGCGCCAGTCCCTCCGTGACAATCGTGCCGGCCGAGCAGACGCTCTTCGACCGAGCGGTTACGCTGTATGACCAGCGTCCCGACAAGGCTTGGTCTCTGACCGATTGTATCTCCTTTACCCTCATGAAAGACCATGGTTTACGGGACGCCTTGACTGGTGATCACCACTTTGAGCAAGCCGGCTTCAACGTGTTGATGAAGTGAAGGCCCAGGGCCGGAGAATCGGGGGTCGGGTATTCACTTTCACATCTCTGTTGTGGAGGCAACCGCGAACGGATAGCGATGAGATGCTGATTGGAGAGCCTCTGCCTTTCTCATGCGATTGGCTCAAAGCGGAAAATGCCCAGGGGTTTGGGGAGGGAATCCCCAAGAGAACGGCAACGAGGACGTCTCCCTACCCTTCGATTTGGGCCAGTTCCGTCAGCGGGATCACAGTGACGTTCTTGGCCAGGCTGTAGGATTCTTTGCCCGGGTATACGACCCACAAGTGAGCGAGCTTCAACTCTTCCAGGGCCGAGTGCATGGAGGGTGTCATGCGCGGCGCATCCTGAAACTTGAGCTCCACGCCGCAAAGCCTGCCGCGGCGCTGAAAAACCATGTCGAGCTCGCCGCCCGTGTGAACACCCCAGAAGAAGACCTCCTGTTCTCTGAGGCCCAGGTGCTGCACGATCTGCTCCAGGGCAAAGCCCTCCCAGGAAGCGCCCAGACGAGGGTGGGAGTGCAGGTCCTCATAGCTCACCACGTCCATGAGCGCATGCAGAAGCCCGGAGTCCCTGATGTAAATCTTGGGGTGCTTGACCAGGCGCTTGCGGGTGTTGTAGAACCACGGCTGCACCTGGCGCACCACGAAGGTCCGGGTTAGGACGTCAAGGTAGTGGCGGGCCGCCGTGTCGGAGACCATCAGACTGCGGCCTACCTCGCTGGAATTGAAGACCTGGCCATGATAGTGGGAGAGCATCAGCCAGAACCGCCGCAGTCGGGGTGAGGGAATCCGGATGCCGAGGTTGGGAACGTCTCTCTCCAGGAAAGTCGTAATGAAGTCCTGACGCCACTGAAAGGAGAGTTGATTCGACCGCGCCAGGTAGGCCGGGGGAAAGCCGCCGCGAACCCAGAGCTTGCGCATCTGGCCGGCGGGAAGGATATCGATCGAGAAGCCGCCCAACTCCATGAAGGTGATCCGGCCCGCCAGAGTCTCCGAGCTTTGGCGCAGCAAATCGGGCGATGCGCTGCCGAGGATGAAAAATCGCGCCGATTCGGGCCTGTCCACCAGAACGCGGAGCACCGGGAAAAGGTCCGGCCTTCTCTGGATCTCGTCCAGGATCACAATGCCCCTCAACGACTCCAGGGCGAGCATGGGCTGATCGAGCTTGGCGACGTCCGCCGGATTCTCCAGATCGAACCACGTCATTTTCTCCCGTGGCTGCGAGCGGGCAAACTGGCGCGCCAGAGTCGTCTTACCGCACTGACGCGGCCCCAGAATGGCCACCACCTTGAACGCCTTGAGCCGGGTCTCAAGAACCGCCAACTCCTTGGTGCGGAGGATTTCCATGAATAAATGCTACCATGAAAATTCGATGTCTACAAAGAAATTTTCATGGTTCCGAAATACTGCCGACGGAGCCGGAGTACAGGCCGATTGTGCGGAACATGGCATCGGTCCGGACGTGGCGTCTTGAAGACAGACCCTCGGTGCGGCTACACTGGGCGTGCTGCGTCATCCGTAGGAGCTGTGGTCGGCTCCGGAGTCGGGGACGGCGTTGACTCACTTGGGACAGGAAAGGGATCGAGGGCCAGGGAAAGAGGTCTGTCTCTGGTCGTCTCCGAGCATGATCCGGGTGGGGCCGGACTTCTACCTGACCGGCACGACCAAGACCAACGCGACCCAAACCCTTTTCCTCTTCTTGTCTACCACGTGGTTCAAAGACCTCTTTCCTTATCTACCACCGAATTTTCATGGTAAGGTCACGATGGACACGAGGCGGAAAGCAAAGACGTGCCGAGCGGTACGTCCTGGGTTCGGCGTTCCCCGGTCACACGGTCTTGAGCCGCTGCGCGGTCTTGACCCGCCTGAAGGCGGAACTCCCAACGGGCATCTCGAAGGATCGGGGGGAAAGCCGAGGCCAACCCGTTACGTTTTGGATCTTCTTCCTTTGGTCCTTTGGATTTGTTTCGGATTGCCCGGACGACACGGGGCAACAGGCATCCGCCTGCGGCGGAGTTGTCGTGCTTCGGATTTGGAATTTCCGCCTACGCGGCTTTGTCACCTCATCCTGCCTTCGGCAGGTAATCCCGGTTCGTTGTACCAACGTTGGAAGAAAGTCGCGAGCGATCCGCCGTGCGCGGACTCGAAGCATTGATGATAATAGTCGAGTGTGACGGGCTCCGTGGTGCTCACGGCGAAGAGCTTCTTGAAGCCCTGGAAGAAATGCTCGTCGCCGATCTGCGTGCGCAGAGCGTGGATCGCGAGGGCCCCTTTCAGGAAGTAGAGGGTCGGGAACACGCGCGGGTCGGAGATGGCTAACTCGCCCCAGGAGGCGTACGGCCAGAACGGCGTGACATCCTCGACGGGCAGACGCAGCGCCTGGACGGCCTGCTCGACCGTCTGACCGCTGTCCTTGAAGGGCTTCAGGCGGGCGATCAGATTGACGATGTCGGTGTACGCCTTGCGATAGTGAGGCATTACGGTGGCCATGCGGGCGCTGTCCACGAAGCGCTCTGCGAAAAGATTGTCCGTATACTCCGAAATGCCTTCCGCGAGGTAGTTGGGAAATTGGACGTGGTAGGCGTTCCATTGATGGGCGCATTCATCGACCAGCACCACGGCCGGGATGGAGTCATACTTTTCCCCAATGGCAGCGGAGAACCACATCTTCTCCGAGAGCATCACCAGCCCCCGGGCCGCCAGGCCGGTGTTGCCTTCCTTGGGGAAGACCTCGACAATCCGCAGATTGGGCAATGGGTAGTTGCCCATCAGGCCCTCCAGGAACGGCAGGACCTTCGTCGTGAGGAACTGGAGCTTCTCCTTCGCGTGCTCCACGTCGGCCGCTGAGTTGTAGATGCCCACCAGGACCCGGTCCTGATAGAGCGTCTCCTGCACGGTGTATGGATAGGCCGCCATCGGGTAGAACAGGATGCCGCTGGGGTACGGGATGGCATAGACGAACCGGCTTTGGTTGCCGATAGTCTCCCAGCCCTGGAGGACCCCGGCACTGACGCCCATCCACCCTTGCGGGACCGTGAGGGTGATTCGTGCCTGCCCGGCCAAGCCGTCGGTATACGGGTAATAGGCGAGATGACTGGAATAGGCCGATTGCCGGGTGATCTGCCCCAGCACGAGGTTGTCCAAGGTCGTTGGATTCAGGGACCAGCCGTAGAAATCCTTGCCGCTGTAGGCATACGCAAGCTCCAGGACGCACTCCCGGCCCAACCGGCCCAGGCTCAAGGTGCATTCGTAGAGGCCGTACTCGGGCAGCGAGAACTGCTGGAACTTGTACGGCACGGCTCGGCCCACGGCCCCCTCCCGCACATAGTCCACCCGCGTGGGCTTGAGAAAATAGCACACCAACTGCCGGTCCCCGACGTTCTCGCTGACGGTCAGGCGGACCTGGGCGGTCATCGACTCGCTGTTCGGGTCGATGATCAGATCGATTTCCGTCCTGTCGATCCGGGCCGCTCCGGCGAAGCCGCTGAGGCCCAGCGTGACCACCAAGCTGACCAAGACCGCCCCGAACCGTGCGAAGGTGCGATCCGATCTCGGCCGGGAAGGCCGCGAATCGGCCTGGCCCGGCACGACCGAAATGTCAGGTAGACTTCTCATAACCCTTTTCCTGCGCGGCCATTAGTGTCTGTTGGGCTCTGCCCAGATTGCCTTTTCTGTCCATCTATTATGACGGATGACAAGGCCATGCGCACCGCCAAGCTGACACACCCTTCCATTGTACCATTTGTGATGGCGCCGCGGCCCGTTTCTTTCGTAGGGGCGAATAACCATTCGCCCGGCTGGTACCTACGCGGTCTGGGGCCATCGGAGGGTGAATGATAATTCGCCCCTACGGACCGGGCCACCGTAGGTCTTTCCTTGCCCCTTGCCCCAAGCTCCCACGATAACGATAATGCCCGTCACGATTGGAGGACAAGACAATGATGCGTCTACGCACGATCACGTCAGTGACGTCACTGCTGGCGATTGCCGCCCAACTCGCGGCGTTTGGAGTACCGCGTTTACGCGGATCGGACAGGTCTTATCCGCCTGAAGGCGGGACTCCGAACTACACCGTCGCGAGCGAGCCGGCCGGCGCGAAGGCGCCGGACCCGCTGTCGGCAGGGCCTTTCCCTGTTGGCGTGACGACCACGGTGTTCGTCGATTCCAGCCGGACGGACAATTTCACGAAGCAGCCGCGCACGCTCGTCACGGAGATCTGGTACCCCGCGACGGACGAGGCGAAGCAGATGCCCAAGAACAAGTACTCCGACTTCATCCCCGGCGGCGTCACCCCCGAAATCGAGGCGCTGATCGCCAGGGCCTATAAGATCAATGCTGCTGAGGTCGATAGGCTCTATTGGAATGAGGCGCATCGCAACGCGCCCGTCCGCGCGGGGCGCTTCCCGTTGATCGTCTTCTCCCACGGCAACGGCGGCTCGCGCCATCAGAACACGTTCTGGTGTGACTATGTCGCCAGCCACGGCTACATCATCGTCTCCGCCGATCACACGGGCAACGCCCGCTGGACGATCCTCGACGGCAAGGTCATCACCTCCCAGTCCGGCGAACGCATCAATTCCGCCAAAGACCGGTCGCTCGACGTGTGCTTCCTGCTCGACCAGATGATTCGCTGGGACAAAGGCGGCGACCCGCGCTTCGCCGGCCGGATCGATACGGACCACGCGGCCATCGCCGGCATGTCCTTCGGCTCCATCACCGCCCACTGGGCCGCGGATCGCGAGCCGCGTTTCAAAGCGGTGGTCGCCATGTCCGGCGCGCCGCCCCTTCACACGAACCTGACGGTCCCCTCGCTGCGGATGCTGGGCACGGAGGACCGCACGCTCGGCACCCTGGGCAACACCCTGATCCGCGCCAATCACGCTGCGCACACCGGCCCATCTTTCTTGCTGGAACTGAAGAACGGCGGCCATTACTCCTTTACCGACGTCTTCAAGGTCAACAAGAACTTCGGCGACGGCATCGGCGCCGGCAAGCGCCGCGACACGAACGAGCCCTTCGAGTTCACCTCGATGGAGCTGACCTACAAAATCGTGAATTCGTACAGCGTCGCCTTCCTCGGCTACTTCCTGAAGGACCAGAGAGAATACGGGACTTTCCTGACCGAGAACCACTGGCCCGAGACCATGATCTGGGACGTGAAAGGCATGGCGGACAAATGACCGAAATGAATAAGACGTCCCCGGAATTCACCCGGAATTCAACACCTTCTCGATCCGCAGATTTCGCCGATTTGCGCAGATTAGACCTCTCTGAATCTGAGTAATCTGTGGATAATCTCAGTTCACTTGGCCCCGTCTTTTCCCCTTGCTTCCGACGGAAACCTCGAGGATAATATGATGATGGACTTGAAGCGGATGTTCCACCTTGTGATGCCTGGCGATTTGCGCTCTAAGTGCTTTGTTTTGCGGGCCTTGGGCGATTCTCAGGCAGCTTCTTGCGGGTGGCTACAGTCACCCCTCGACTGGGCAGGACCTCGGGCAGCTTGACGTCGGCCAGCCGGAGCAACTCCGCTACGGACGCTCGGGGAGTCGGGATCTTTTTGTAGCGAACCG
>CAYHAJ010000060.1:0-5003 GCA_964354535.1 uncultured Pirellulales bacterium | reverse complement strand
CCTTCGCAGCTTGATGATGAGCTTACGGCCGCGGGCCTCGGCGTTACTGCGGTGGACGATCAGCGACAGGGCCTCGACCGGTGTGTGGTTGACGAGGATGTCGATCTTGACCAGCTCGCCGGCCTCGAAGCCGGTGAATTCATAATTCATCGTCGCGTAGCCGTGACTGATGCCCTTGATCTGGTCGTAGAAGTCGTAGACGATCTCGGCGAGCGGGGCCTTGTAGTCGAGCATGACGCGCGTCGGATTGAGGTAGTCGGTCTTGATCAGCTTGCAGCGGCGGCCCTCGGCGAGCTTCATGACGCCGCCGATCGTGTCCGTCGTGGTAATGATCTCCAGGCGGACGTAGGGCTCGCGGATTTCTTCCACCATTGTGCGGTCCGGCAGCTCGCTGGGCGAGTCGATCCGTTTGACCGTCCCATCGCGCAGGAGCAGCTCGTAGCTGACGGTCGGGGCGGTCTGGACGACGTCGATATCGTTTTCGCGCTCCAGCCGCTCCTGGATGATCTCCATGTGCAAGAGGCCCAGGAACCCGCAGCGAAAGCCAAACCCCAGGGCCTGCGAGTTCTGCGGCACGAACGAGAAGCTGGCGTCATTGAGGGCCAGGCGCTCGAACGAGGCCCGCAGACGCGGGTACTCCGTGTTGTTGCCCGGGTAGAAGTCCGAGAAGACCATCTGCATCGGCGGCTTGTAGCCTTTGAGGGCGTCCGGGGCCGGGTGGGCGTCGTCGGTGATCGTGTCGCCGATGTGGACATCGCCGAGGTTGCGGATGCTCGCGATGACGTAGCCGACTTCGCCGGTGCCGAGCTGGTCGACCGGCCGCATGTCCGGGCGGAATTTGCCGAGCTCCGTAATCTGATAGGTGGAGCCGAGCTCCATGAAGCGGATGCGCTGGCGGGGCTTGAGCGAGCCGGAGACGACGCGGACGTAGCAGATCACGCCGCGGTAGTCGTCGTAATGGCTGTCGTAGATCAGGGCCCGCAGCGGCTCGTCGCTACGGTCGGCCGGCGGCGGCAAAAGCTCGCACACGGCGTCCAGCAGATCCTTGACCCCGACGCCGGTCTTGGCGCTGATCCGGAAGCATTCGTTCTTGCGGATGCCCAGCACATGCTCGATCTCCTCGGCCACCAAGTCCGGCTGGGCCGCCGGCAGATCGACTTTGTTGATCACGCCCAGAATCTCCGCCCCGGCCTCCGTCGCCAGGTACGCGTTCGCCAGGGTCTGTGCCTGAATTCCCTGGCTGGCGTCCACCACCAGCAGCGCCCCCTCGCACGCGGTCAGCGCCCGGCTGACCTCGTAGTGGAAGTCCACATGGCCTGGGGTGTCGATGAGGTTCAGCATATAAGCTTCGCCGCCGTGCTCGTACTCCATCGTGACGCCGGAGGCCTTGATCGTGATGCCGCGCTCGCGCTCGATGTCCATGGTGTCGAGAATCTGGTCCTTGGCCTCGCGGGCGGTGATCGTGCCGGTGATCTCCAACATGCGGTCGGCGAGCGTGCTCTTGCCGTGGTCGATATGGGCGACGATCGAGAAGTTTCTAATGTGCTGAATATCCATCGGTATCCCCAAGTAAAAAGTAAAAAGGCAAAAGGCAAGAAGGCACGCCCTCACACAGACATGTTCTTCTTCCTTACCTTTTACTTTTCACTTTTTACTTTCTCCTTCTTCGCTACTCCAAGGCCGCAAAATCGCACAGGATCGAGTCCGCGATGGGCAGGGCCTGCTCCGTGAGCCGGACCGAGCCCTCTGTGACCTCAATCAGACCCAAGTCCCAATATCGCTGGATCGGTCCCGCGAAGGTCACGATCGCATCGCACCCGGTTCTTCGCCGAAACGCAGCCAGGTTGATCCCCGCCCGCGTCCGCAAGCTGAGAACCGCCGTCTCACAGATCGCATCCTCCCCACTCACCGGGTGGACCTCGCCCGGGATCTCCCCACCGCTCTCCACGGCCGCCACGTATCGCTCAATCTCCGGATCATGCGTCGCCCGGTTGCCCGGCCCGTCGCATGAGCGCCCCGCCCATGAACTCCGGACCACGGGCAGGAAGCCCGTGCTGCTGGCGGCCCCCGGCCCGATCCCGATGTACGGTCGGTTGGCCCAGTAACCGAGGTTATGCCGGCACTCGAACCCCGGTCGGGCAAAGTTCGAAACCTCGTACTGCGGGAGCCCGGCCCGTCCCAGCCTTTCGATGGCCCACAAATACATGGCCCGGTCCAACTCCTCATCCGCTGGGCTCAACCGCCCTGCCTGGCGCCAAGCATCGAATACCGTGCCTGGCTCGAAGCTGAGGCTATAGGCTGAGATATGCTCCACATTCAACTCGATCGCCGCCTCCACGCTGTACTGCCAGTCGTCCAAGGCCGCAGGCGGGATCGCAAAGATCAGGTCCAAGCTCACATTGTCAAACCCCGCCCCCCTCGCCAATTCCACGGCCCGGTCGATGTCCGCGACGGTGTGCCTGCGCCCAAGCAACTCCAACTCGGTCGCCCGGAACGACTGTGCGCCAAAGGACAGTCGATTCACTCCGGCCGCCCGCAATGCGGCCAAAATCGCCCCGCCCACCTGCCCTGGATTACACTCAACCGTGAACTCCGCACCACCTGCAATATGTTTCGCGACCTGCCGGACCAATCCGCACAACTGCTCGGCCGGCAGAGCCGTAGGGCTGCCCCCGCCGATATAGGCCGTGCCGAACTCGACGCCGTTGTAGCGGTCCAACTCCCTCAGCAGTGCGGCTACCAGCCGCCCGGTATCCCGCCCCGCCGTCGGCACGGAGTAGAACCCGCAATATCGACACTTGCTCCGGCAGAATGGCACATGAACGTATAGACCCGTGGCGAGAGTATCCTCGTCGTGGGCGCATACAGCCTCTGGTGCGTTGCCGCACGGGTGCACCTGTAGTTCGCTGCCCAATTCCACCATTCCAACGTTCCAAGGGATAAAAAACGAGACTTGGATGGCCTCTAAGACCGCCTTATTGTACCAAATCCGCCGTTTTCAGCAAGAGCTTCGCCAGCAGTATTACGCTCCCGGCCGTCATCTGTTCTCGCCCAACCAGCCTGCGCAGAGACGGAGGGCAGAGCACGGCAGGCTCCCTCATCCGCCGGGCGACGTATACGTGCATCGTGCGACCGTTGCGCGGCCCTTTCATTGGGACACCGCGTTTACGCGGCCTTGGCCCTCGTAGGGGCGACGGGACCCCGAACGCGAAAGATCGCGTTTGGGAACCCGATGCAGGCGTCGCCCGTACCGCGTTGGCACGGTCTTGGACCGCCGGTAGGGGCGAACGATTATTACCTAAGGTTTCTGCCCAGGAAATGTAGATCTTTGCCCGTTGAGGATGCGGACCTCCGAAGCGGAAATAAGATCATCCAATGTTTCAGGGAGGAAAGAGAAATGAAGACACGAGAGTTGGGAAGAAGCGGCCTGGTGGTTTCCGCTCTGGGCTTGGGTTGCATGGGCATGTCCGAGTTCTACGGCGCGCACGACGAACGGGAGGCCCTCGCGACGATCCATCTGGCCCTGGACTTGGGCATCCATTTCCTCGATACCGCCGACGCATACGGGCCGTTCACGAACGAGATCCTCCTGGGGCGCGCCATCGAGGGGCACCGCAACGAAGTGGTTCTGGCCACCAAGTTCGGCAATGTCCGCGGCGCGGACGGCAGCTACCTTGGTATCAGCGGCCGGCCCGAGTACGTGAGGATGGCCTGCGAGGCTTCCCTGCGGCGCCTCCGCGTGGAGACCATCGATCTGTACTATCAGCACCGGGTGGACCCGAACACACCGCTTGAGGACACGATCGGCGCGATGACGCGGCTGATCGACCAGGGGAAGATCCGGTACCTCGGCCTGTCGGAGGCAGCCATCGACACGATCCGCCGGGCCCACGGGGTCCACCCGATCGCGGCGTTGCAGACGGAATACTCCCTCTGGAGCCGCGACCCGGAAGACGGCCTGCTCGAGGTCTGTCGCGCGCTGGGGATCGGCTGTGTCGCGTACAGCCCGCTGGGGCGCGGATTCCTCACCGGCCGGTTCAAAAGCTTCGAGGATTTGCCGGCGGACGATTGACGCCGCAGCAACCCGCGCTTCCAGGGCGAGAATTTCCAGAGAAACCTGGACCTGGTGGCGCGCCTCGAGGAAATGGCGGCAGAGAAAGGCTGCACACCGGCCCAGCTTGCCCTGGCCTGGGTGCTGGCGCAGGGCGAAGACATCGTGCCGATTCCCGGCACGACGCGACGTCAACACGTCCAGGACAATGTAGGCGCCTTAGCCGTGAAGATCACGCCGGAAGAGATCGAACACCTCGAGGCGATCGCCCCGAAAGGCGCCGCCGCCGGCGAACGCTACCCGGAAGCCGGCATGGCCACGGTCAACCGGTAACCACGAAGGCAAAGGCGGAGGACCGACGGACAACCGAGGACTGCCTTGCAACCGCGAAATACGCGCACCGGGCGAACGGACCACAGGCCGGAGGCGGTAGGCCGCAGGCCGTAGCGGACCCCTGACCCTCGATCACTGATCCCTGACTCACTGACTACCGACAACTGCTATTCAACCGCCGATGAACGCGGATGAACGCCGATCCTTCCTCTCCCTTCACATCCTTCACACTCTGTCACTCTTCTCACTCTGCGGCTTCCCCGCCACCCTGCGGCTCGGACAAGTGCTTTCACACCTTGCCGTGAAGCAAAAAAGGCATTATACGATATTTTTATTCCAAAAATGTACCTGACACCTTTAATTCCGTCAAAAATGTACCTGACACCTTTAATTCCGTGACACCTTTAATTCCGCCCAATCCGCTCATGGGCCCGGATCGCGTCCCTCATCGGAGAAGGACACTGATTCACCGGAGAAGGAGACTGCTTCGTCTGTCGCGCCGCACCTTGCCGGCCGGGCGAGCAGCCACAGGAGTACACACACGACATGACCAAAACCACAAGCACTGCCCTTGCTGAGATCATCGTGCATAGTCCTTCGAACAATGAACTACCTCGCA
>CAYHAJ010000059.1:0-32895 GCA_964354535.1 uncultured Pirellulales bacterium | reverse complement strand
TGGTCCGCTGAAGGCCCATTTCAGCCTTAATCCCCAGCAGGAGGGTTGGGCGATGGGCTGTGCCCTGCTCGGCTGTGCGATCGGAGCGGCGGGCGCCGGGACGTTGAGCGACCGGTTCGGCCGAAAGAAAGTCCTCGTCCTGTCGGCGATCCTGTTCTTCGTTTCCGCCGTGGGAACGGCGGTGCCGCAGACGCTTGCCACGTTCATCTTCTATCGCATCCTGGGTGGCCTGGGCGTGGGCGCGGCCTCCATCACCTCGCCCATGTACATCGCGGAGCTCAGCCCGGCCCGCGTCCGGGGGCGGATGGTCTCCGTCAACCAGTTCGCCATCGTAACCGGCTTTCTCGTCGTGTACTTCGTCAACTACTTCATCGCGTTGCAGGGTGACGCGGCCTGGAACGAGGGGGTCGGCTGGCGGTGGATGTTCGGCTCGGAGGCCCTGCCCGCCCTGGTGCTGCTGATCCTGGCGTTCGTCGTGCCGGAAAGCCCGCGCTGGCTGACGAAACAGGGCCGCGAGAGCCAGGCCCTGGACATTCTGACGCGGGTGAACGGCTCCGCTCGGGCCCAGGTGGAACTGGGCGAGATCAAGGACACACTCCGTCACGAGACCGGCTCCTTGGGCCAGCTTTTCCAGCCGGGAATGAAGATCGTTCTGGTTATCGGAATCGTCCTGGCCGTCTTGCAGCAGGTCACGGGGATCAACGTGTTCCTCTACTTCGGCACGGAGATCTTCAAGAAGATGGGTTCCGAGACCAATGCGGCCCTCCTGCAAAACATCGTGGTCGGTGTGGTGAACCTGTCGTTCACCATTGTCGCGATCTGGACGGTGGACCGGATCGGCCGTAAGCCCCTGATGATGATCGGCTCGACCGGCATGGGGATCAGCCTGCTGGCGATGGGCCTGGCCGCCTATGCCCAGACCACGGGTCTGTGGATGCTGCTGTTTATCCTCGGCTATATCGCCTGCTTCGCTCTGTCCGTCGGGCCGGTGACGTGGGTGATCCTTTCAGAAATCTTCCCCACCCGTATCCGGGGTCGGGCGATGGCGATTGCCACTATCTGCCTCTGGGTCGCCAACTACGTCGTGTCCCAGACCTTCCCCATGATGAACGCCGACAACTCATGGTTCGTGAACACCTTCCATCGTGCGTTCCCCTTCTGGGTCTACGGGGCCTTCTGTGCGGTCCTGCTGGCGTTCGTCTGGGCCTTCGTCCCGGAGACCAAGGGCAAGACCCTCGAAGAGATCGAGCGTCACTGGAGCCGGTCATATCCCCAACCAGACAGTGATCGAAAATGAGAGTATCCGGGAGTGGCCCCTGCCTCCGTCGCGTCCCAGACGGATCAAAAAAGAAGCCCCTGCGCGGCGGAGGGAGAGGAAAAGCGAGATAACACGCAGGGGCTTGAGGGCTCAACCTGCACATATTACTATACTCATTAGCGACGTCCTCGTAAAGCAAATTTTTTTCCCCAAATCCGGAATAATTTGCGGACGTGACCCAGAGGGGGCGACGCCGGCTGCCTCCGGATTCGAGCCGGGCGAGGCCCCTTGCAAATGCCCCGGCATTTGGTATCCTTGCCGCCCGTATGCAGTTGCCCGAACGAATGACAATTCAGAGCCACACGATTACGATTGTCCCCCGGTACGCCGAGACGGACAAAGGGGGCGTGATCCATCACAGCGTCTACCCCGTCTGGTTTGAGATGGGACGCACGGAGTTGCTCCGGGCCAACGGGGTCGCCTACCGCGACCTGGAAGCCCAGGGGACCTTCTTTGTCGTGGCGGAGCTGCGGGTCAAGTACCGCCGGCCGGCCTTCTACGACGAGGAGTTGCTCCTGGAGACCACGACCTCCAACGTTACGCCGGGAAAGGTGGAGCACGCGTACAAGCTCACCCGCCGGAGCACCGGTCTGCTGTTGGCAGAGGGCTCCAGCATCCTGGCCTGCGTCACCGCGGAGGGCAAGGTCCGCCGGATCCCGGAATTCATGTGCCCACCCCGGGGCTGGTTCAGCGAAAGAGAAGCTTGAGTCCCCCTGCTCAGGTTCGTAGGGACGCCGTAAGGCGTTATCTTGAGGTGTCAAGTTTGAAGCTGGAAGGTTGAAGCGGGAAGGTTCCACGTCTGACTCTTCACACCAAGCACTTCCGTCTCCGAAGGACTTTTATGCTCTTACGAGCACACTACAAACCTGGGCCTCACGCTTGGTCAGGCTCGGCTCTGAGGTCCCCTGCTCCCTCCGGCTGGGGGCCGGCGGTGACCTGCAAGGCCAGGACCTTGTCGAGACTGGAGGCGAACTGCTCTTTCGCCTTGTTCAAATACTGGTGGATCTCGTCGATGTAGCCGTCGGCTGAAGCACACCAGGCACGGTTGAGGTATCGCTCCCCGGCGGCAAAGCAACTCATCACCTCGGCATAAGCGGCCAGGCCATAGGAATGAGCAATGCTCTCGCGGGCCGCGACGAATGTGCTCAGATCGTCCGTAAACAGCTCTTCCAGGCGGTGGCGGATTTCGTACGGGTCGATGGACTGCTTTTCGGAATTGAGTTGGGCCATGTTCTGTGCGATCCGGCGGAGACTCTCCTGGATGGCCCGCATATTGGAGACCAGTCGCGCCGTCGCATGGACCTCCCGCCTTTGGCCCAGGCGGGCCAGAACCACGCCGATGAACCCGACCACCACGGCGGGAATGAACCAGTTCCACCGCACAGCGGTCTGGTTTACCACGGAAGCCAGCGCCCCAGCCAAGAATCCAATGATCACCAGAAGAAAACCAAGTCTTCTCATATGGTCACCTACCCATCATGCCAGCCACGACCGAGTACACGGCGAAGCCGACGCCCATGAGGCCCTCGCCGACGATGAAGCCCGCCGCGACCGGGATGCCGACCTCCTCGCTGTAGCGCAGCCCCCGCCGCCAATCGACGAGGATGCGCAGCAGCATCCCGATAGTGTAGGTCAGAACGATGTTGAACGGCAGGTAGAAGCCCAAGCCCACCTGGATACCCAACCCGCCGACACCGGTGGCGCTAAGCAGCACGCCAAGCACCGCCCCCACCGCATACTTTGGCGCCGGGACATCGCCGCCCAGGATACCGTTGATCACGCCGGCCAGGGCCTGCGCCTGGGGCGCCGGCAGCCGGTCGCTGCCCAAGCCATAGGCCTGATGCAACACATAGATAAGGACGATAATGACGAGGGGCCCCAGCCAAGTGGCCAGGAATTCGCCGATCTGCTGTTTTCGGGGAATCGCGCCGACGAGGTAGCCGCTCTTGAGATCGAGCATGACATCGGTGGCATGGGCCATGGCGCAGCACGTTGCCGCTCCGACGATGACGGAGGAGATGATGGCGCCCTTGTCCCCGAGGTCGCGGGTGATCAGGACGAGGATCGTCACGCCAATGAGAGTCATGCCGCTCATGGGCGACCAGTTGGTCCGGCCAATGCACTCCGACAGGATCACGCCCGCCATCCAGATCCACAGCGTCCCCACCAGGGCCATGATAATGCCGCGCAGAACGCCCATCCCCTCGACGGAATAGACGGCCACAATCGACAGGACGAGCACGGCCGCCGCAACGCCGAAGTACAAGAACCGGATCGGCATCTCGTCCTGAGACAGGCCCGTCCGGGTCTTGGCGGCGTTATGCATGCTGCGCACGGCGCTGACGATCAGAGGCAGCGCAAAGACGATGCCCGTGATCGCCCCACCGATCAGCATGCCGATCCCCACCGGCCGAAAGAGCTTCAGACGCATGTATTCAGGGATCGCCCCGTAGGGGTCTTTGAACTGCTCCGGCGCCGGCAGCAAGCCCATCCCCGCCAGGATCGGCCCCAGAATCCAATAGCAGACAAATCCACCGATGATGAAGGCGACGCCGCCCCGGCCCGCGATGAAGCCCACACCAATGGTCAGCAGAGAGACAAACCAGATGCCATTCATGTACGCCGGCAGGCCGAGATGTTGGCCCAACGGCAGATTCTCGACCTTCGCGACGTGGCTGATGATGCTCACCGTCGCACTGAGACCGATCCCGATCAGCAGCAGCAATGCCTTGTGCACGCCCGCCCCTGGCGATTTGAGGACGGTCGCAACGGCCACACCGCCGGGGAAGGTCAGCCGCTCGAAGTCGATCATCTGCTTGCGCAGCGGGATGATGAAGGCCACGCCCAGAAAACCGCCCACGACACAGGCAAAGACCATCAGGAGCGGACTGAAATCGGTCTGGTTCAGAATGAACAGGGCGGGGATCGTGAACATCATCCCGGCCGAGGCGGCGTTGACGCTGCTCGCGATGGTCTGACTGATGTTGTTCTCGATGATGCTGGTGCGGCCCAGCAGACCGCGCAGGATGCCATAGCCCAGAATAGCAGCCAACTCCGAGCCTTCGTGCGAAAAGCCGAGGATCAGGGCGGCATAACCAAGGCTGATCGTGATAATGATCCCGATGCCATAACCAAGCAGCACGGCGGTCCACGTCAACTCCGGATACGGCCCCCGGCGGATAATCCTCCCCCCGCGTCCTTGCGATTCCGTCACGTCCGATTCTCCTTCCTACGGGCGCAAACACTGCTTCCGCTGCCACGGCCTCCCCTGGAAGACGAAGTGGATTTCTGCAAGATGGATGGTTGGGCCTCTTTTGCAGAAATCCGCTTCGTATAACGGAGAGGGCGGGATTCGAACCCGCGGTAGAGATAAACCCTACACGGCCTTTCCAAGACCGCTCGATAAGCCGCTCTGACACCTCTCCGACGGCTCACATAAGCTCACATGAACCGCGTGGCTCCTTGATTCTACGGACAGCCGCAGGAAAAACAAGCCCCAACGACGAAAAAACGCCTGCCGACGGCGTGGGCGACCACCAACAGCGATCGATTTTCTCGAGGTTTTTCGCAGAATGATGAACCAAGCCGGCATCAGCCGGGACTAAATAAGTAGAAATAAGATGACAGAGCAGAACGAACAGACTGCCGACCAGTCGTTGGTCATGGAATGCCAGGATGGCAGCGTGGCGGCCCTGGAGCAATTGGTCTCGCGCCGGCACAAGCGTCTATAGCGCCGTGAGGTTCTTCAAGACCGCCCGGTAATTCCTCGGACGCGCAGGTCCGGGCCGGCGAGATTTTCATCGCTCTGTTCGCCGGTCCCCGGTAGACGGAAATCACGGTGTTGGTACAATGCTCGCGTGAAAACGTTGTGCCCACCCTGGAGGGCACACCCGGGATGGAAACCTGAGGAAGGAAAGACAATGCCATTGAGCGCCATCATCTGGACGGTAGCCACATTTTGCCTGGTTTCGGACGGACCGCCCGTCCTCCGCGAGCAAATGACTTATGCCGAGCGTCTGGGGTGGCCCATGGGCGCCCAGGTGGTCATCTTCCACGTGGATGATGCGGGCATGTCGTATGATTCGAACCAGGGGACCATCAAGGCCCTCGAAGAGGGCGTCGCCACGTCGACGAGCGTGATGATGCCGTGCCCGTGGGTGCCGCACATGGCCGCCTATTTGAAGAGCCATCCGCAGACGGATGCCGGCCTGCACTTGACGCTCACGTCGGAGTGGGACAACTACCGCTGGGGACCCCTGGTGGGCAAGCCTGCCGCACCGGGCCTCGTCGATCCACAAGGCTATCTTTGGCAAGAGGTCAAGGACGTTCTGAGCCACGGCACCGTGGAGGAATTCGAGAAGGAAATCCGCGCCCAGATCGACAAGGCGCAAGCCGTGGGGATCACCCCGACCCACCTCGACAGCCACATGGGGACGTGCTTCTATGAGCCCTTCATGGAGTCCTACGTCAAAGTCGGCATCGAGAAGAAGATTCCGATTCTCATGATCGGCGGCCACCTGCAGCACGCGGGCGCCGAGGTCGGCAGCTTCCGGCCTCTGCTTCAGGCCCTGGCCGAAAGGGTCTGGCAAGCGGGCCTGCCGGTGATCGACGATCTCGCGACGCAGCCGACCAACGCGCCGGAGTACGGGCAGAGAAAGCAACAGTTGATCAAGCTGCTGACAGACATGAAGCCGGGCATCACGCAGATCATCGTGCACTGCACCGCCCCGACGGAAGTCTTCGCTCACATCTCCGGCTCCGGAAAGGCCCGCGAGGCGGAGCTGCGCCTGATGCTCGACCCCGAGATTCGCTCGTGTCTCAAGAAGCAGGGGATCGTCCTGACCACGTGGCGAGAGCTCAAGCAGCGCCGGGACGCCGCAAGGCTGTAGCCACGTAGGATGGGCTTCAGCCCATGCGGATAGTTCGCGAACGCCCCAAACGGAACTGCATGGGCTAAAGCCCATCCTACCGTCTACAATCCGCCGGACGTATTCACGGCGAACCTTCCGCGTCCGGCACGGTGATGAGGAAGGTGCTGCCTTTGCCGACGGCGCTGCGGATCTTCAGGCGACCGCCCAAGTAGCCAACGCGCTCCCGGATGCTCAGAAGTCCGAACCCGAAGTTGCCGCCGAGTTCCGTGGGATCGAACCCCCGGCCTTCGTCTGACACCGAGAGCCGGAGGCGGCCGCGTTGATGCCGCAGGCGCAGCTTCGCCTCGTGCACCCCGGCGTGTTTGATCGCGTTGAACAGCGCCTCCTGGGCCGCCTTGTAGAGCAGGATCCGGAGCGGCTCCGACGCCACCTCGATCCGCTCCCCCATCTCCAGATGGACTGTGAACCCGTGCTTCTTCTGCATCTGCTCGGCCAACCCTTCGAACACCTCGCAGAGATCGCTCTGGGACAAGGCCGGCGCGCTGAGCTCGTGGAACAAGCTGCGGGATTTGGCAATCGCGTCGACCAGCAAATCCTTGGCCTGTCCCGCGATCTCCTGGGATTCGGGGTCGTTCCTCACCCGACCGTCCAGGAGCCCCACTTGGAACTTGGCGGCCGCCAGCACCTGCTGCAAGTCGTCGTGAAGGATCTCGGCCAGACGCTTGCGCTCCCGCTCTTCCGCCTCCGTCAGCTCCAGCGTCAGCTTCTGAAGCTGCCGCGCCCGATGCTCCAACTCCTCGGTACGCTGGGCCACTTTGGTCTCCAACGTCGCGTTCCACTCGCGCAGGGCCTCTTCCGCCTTCTTCCGCTCCGTGATGTCCCGGGACACGCCCTGCACGCCCACCATGCGCCCGCGGTCGTCGAGGATGGGCGCCGTGTGTAGTTCGAAAGGCGTGCGACGGCCGTCTTTGCCCACGACCAGCACTTCGTAGGGCGGCACGTCCTCGCCGCGCCGGCACCAGCCCAGCCTTTCGTTGACGAGGTCGCGGCACTCGGGCGCCAGGAAGTCCCAGATGGTGTTGCCGATGACCTCGTCGGCCCGATATCCGGTCACTTTCTCCACGTTGCTGCTGATGAACGTCCACCGGCCCTGGAGGTCGATCATCCAGGTGACGTCCTTCGAGTTTTCGACGAGAAAGCGGTACTTCTCCTCGCTCGCCTGCAGGGCCTCCTCGGCCCGCTTGCGCTCGGTGATGTCCTCGTAGGTGCCCAGGATTCCGATGACCTGGCCCTGGGCGTCGTGCAGGGGGGCCTTGTTGGTCTCGACCCAGGTCAGTCTCCCATCGGCTTCCCGCATCTGCTCAATGATATGGTACTCGGGGGCATCGTTCTCCATGATCCGGCGGTCGTACTCCCGAAACGAAGCCGTCTGTTCGGGGGACCAAGGCAGGTCGTAGTCGGTTTTGCCGATGACGTCCCGGGCAGACTCCAGGCCCACGTCCTTCACGAAGACCTTGTTGCACCCCAGGTACGTGGAATGGCGATCCTTCCAGAAGACTCCCTGCGGTACGTTTTCCAGCACCGACTGGAGCATGCTCTGCGATGCGCGCAGCGCCTCCTCGGCCCGCTGGCGCGCGGTCACGTCGCGGTCGATGCCCATATAGCCCAGGAAGGCCCCGTCTTCTGCGAACACCGGCATGCCGCTGGTCTCCACGGTGACCAGGCTGCCGTCCTTTCGCACGAGCGTGTTCTCGAGCAGCTCCAACGGCTTGTGCCCGCGCCAGATGGGCTCGAAGGCGTTCCGGACCCGCTGGGCTTCGGCGGGGGGCATGAGGTCGAAGGGGGTCTTTCCCAGGATCTCCTCGGGCGCGTACCCCAACAGCTCCCGCGCGCGGGGGCTCGCGTAGGTATACACGCCGTCCGCATCGATCTCCCAGACCCAGTTGTTGATCTTCTCGACGAGCCCACGGTATTTCTTACGGCTCTCGGCCAGCGCTTCTTCCACCCGCTTGCGCTCCGTGATGTCTCTGCCGACCGCTTGGTATCCGGTGAGGCGGCCTTGCCCATCGAAGACGGCCCGGTTCTTCCACTCTTGCCACGCGATGCTCCCGTCGGGCCGCCGGACGCGCTCTTCCAGCGTGATGAGGGGGTGTTCCGCGTTGAGCGCTGCGATCCGGGCTTTGACGGACTCCCGGTCCTCCTCTACGATCAGGGAGAGGAACTTGTGTCCTACCAGCTCTTCCCGTGTCTTCCCGAAATACCGGCAATAGGCGTCGTTCACGAACATGATCGTCCCGTCGCCCTCGAAGAGACAGATCAACTCGGTCTGGTCCTCGACAATGCCGCGGTAACGCTTTTCACTCTCCAGCAACGCTGCGTCGGCCCGCTTGCGCTCGGTGATGTCCCGCAACACGCCCTGCGTGCCCACGATCTTCCCGCCGTCGTCGACGATGGCCGCCATGACCACCTCAAAGGGTATGCGGCGACCGTCTTTGCCCATAACCAGCAGCTCGTAGGGTGGCACGTCCTCCCCGCGCAGACACCGGCGCAGGTTCTCTTTGACGAGGTCGTGGCACTCGGGCGCCAGGAAGTCCCAGAGGGTCTTGCCGCTGAACTCGTCGGCCCGGTATCCGGTCATTTTCTCCACGTTGGCGCTGACAAATGTCGGCTTTCCCTGAAGGTCGATCGTCCCCGTGATGTCCTTCGAGTTCTCGACAAGAAAGTGGTACTTCTCCTCGCTCGCCCGCAGTGCCGCCTCGGCCTGCTTGCGCTCGGTGATGTCACGCGTAATGGCGAGGACATACCCTGTCGAGCCGTCCGGGGTGAATTCCGGCACAAGACGGGCTTCATAGTGTCGGCGCCCTTGCGGGGTGGGCATCTCGAAGACAAGGATCTGGCTTTCCCCCGTTCGCAAGACCCTCTGCGCCGCCTGTTCCCAGCAGGGAATGAGGTCTTGGGGCAGTCCCAACTCGCGAGCGGTCTTGCCGATCACGGCGTGCGGGGATAAGCCGGTCGCCCGCTCAAAGGCCGGGTTCACGTAGAGATGACGAAGCTCCCGATCCAACCGCTGAATGATATCCGGGGCGTTCTCCGCCAGCGAGCGATACCTCCGCTCGGACTCCTGCACCTCGTGCGTGCGCGCCTCGACCAACTCCTCCAGGTGCTCCGTGTGCTGCCGGAGTTCCTCCTCTATGTGCTTGCGCTCCGTGATGTCGGAAAACAAGCCGTCGGCATACCTCTGTCCGTCCTTCTCGTAGCTCGACACCGACCGGTCGTGCAGCCAAATCCAGGTTCCGTCCTTGCGCCGGATTCGGTACTCGATGTCATACCTCTTCTTTTGGGTGAGCCGCTCGTGAAAGGCTCTTTCAACTCGCGCGCGGTCGTCGGGATGGACGTTGCCCAGCCAGGTATTGTCCCCGGCGCAAATCTCCTCGGCCGAATACCCGTAGACGTCCAGCACGTTCGGGCTGATGAACCGCGTGCGTCCTTCCCGATCCGTCGTCCATGTGACATCGGGAATGTTCTGCACCAGGGAACGGTATTTCCGTTCACTGGCCGCCAGCGTCTCCTCCATGCGCTTGCGCTCGGTGATGTCCTCGCCGGAAAACAGAACCCCGACGATCCGGGACGAGGCGTCACGCAAGACCGTGTTGTGGAAAGCCACGAGGCGCGGTTGCCCATCTTTGCGGAGAACCGTGTTCTCATAGTGCTCGACGGGCGCGATGTCCCCGGCCAGCAGTCGGTGGAAAACGCCCGTCACCTCTTCTCGGATTTCCCGCGGCAGGCAGACGGCGAACCAGTCGCACCCCAGGATTTCCTCTTGCCGGTACCCCAGGATCTCACAGCCCTTCTCGTTGATCAGCGTGATGCGGCCGTCCGCGTCCAGAGCCACCATCATCACCCCGGCCACACGGAGATATTGCCGGGCCTGGTCGCGCTCGCTCAGCAGCGCCTCCTCCGCCCGCTTGCGCTCGGTGATGTCGACGTGGGCGATCTGCTGCGCCAGGCTCAGCCGCCGCTCGCTCTCGCCCAGGGCCGCATTCGCGGCAGCCAGTTCCTGTGTCTGCCGGCGCTCACGGATTCGCGCCCGTCGCATCTTCTCGCCCACGACGCTGATGACCAGTCCGCCGGCCAGGAAGACCAATATCCTGGCTATCGACATCGGGGTGTCGAAGCCGATGCGGAAAGGGGTGGGATCGAAGAGAAGGTCGATGCACAACCACGAGGTGATCGCCGCCAGCAGCCCCGGCCCCAGCCCGCCGAACGCCGCGGCGCCGACCCATGCCAGGTAGAAGACCAGAAACGGGGTCGCGCTCAGGATATCCTCCATTGCCCAGTGCAGCAGGGCCGCTACCCCTACCAGAAGCAGAGCCAGGCCGTAGTATCTCAGGCGGCCCAGCCAAGTGAGAAGCAACGAGAGGCTTCGCGCCCCCTCCTTGGCGTCTTCTTTCAGACCACTTGACTCCTTCCTCTCCCGCGACTTGCCCTGGTCAGCGGATTCCTGGGCAGGAGAGGAGGCAACCTGTTCTCCCCCCTGCCCCGGCTTTGCGGCCGGAGTCAGTCGGACCACCGTGCGTCGTCGTCTCCCCCCGTCAATTCTCTCACGGCCTGTATCGATGCTCATGCATTGCTCTCCCTATGAAACACCGGGGGCCTGAACCCTCTGCGCCATCCGCAGAGTCGCCAAGGCGCTTCATGAGCCGAAATAGTAACAAGCTATCGAGAATGACTCTGACAAAGCCCTTGCTGCCACCGAGAGGGCTTCTCAGATGTATCGGATTCCGCGGAAAGAGTCCCACTTTGGCCTTTCTATCTGCGTTTTGGCCCCGAAAACGCGAGTAGTCTGGCCCTCTTCGGTTTTCTTCAGCGAAATCTCTTATCAGGATAGCCGCGCCAACCAATCTTTCAAGAGCCCGCTTGCTGTTTTTACGCGCGACGAGCCGGCAACGTTCGTGGGTAAGCAGGGAATGTCGTCATTTTCGATGATATTCCTCCGCGGCAGGCACGCCGCCTGGAGCAGGAGCTTTCCGCCGGGGCGATTTGAGCTTATTCTGTGGCGAAGCGTCCTGATGGGTGCCGGAATGTTGATGCTCGCAATAACAGGCTGGACGTCGGGTGAGGAGCATATGAATCCAACGACCTCTCGAATCAGAATCGTGTCATGGTCATTCATTGTCGCGGCCATCGCCGCCTCGTCCGCAGGGAGCCGGGCGGCGGCACGCGGCGGTAGCGCGCTCCAGCCCGAGGCGTTCAAACATTACATCGACCGGTTCAACGGCGACGACGAAGAGTTGTACGTCCAGCACATCCCGAACGCCCAGGCGTGGCAATTCCTCCGGACGAGCATTCCGCTGTTCGAGTGTCCGGATGGGGACATCGAGCGAACGTATTACTTCCGGTGGTGGACGTATCGGAAGCACATCAAGAGTACGCCGGATGGATTTGTCATTGCGGAGTTCCTTCCGCCGGTGGGATGGGCGGGCAAGCACAATACGATCAACTGTGCCGCGGGACACCATTTCTACGAGGGCCGCTGGCTCCATGACCCGCGGTATTTGAATGACTACGCCACCTTCTGGTTTCGCAAAGGCGGTGCTGTGCGCAGCTACAGCTTCTGGGCGGCCGATGCCCTCTGGGCGCGATTCCAGGTGACCGGAGACAAGGATGCCGTGACCGGTCTTTTGCCGGACCTGATCCGCAACTATGAGGAGTGGGAAAAGAGCCGACTGGAATCCGACGGCCTCTTTTGGCAGATCGACGATCGCGATGGCATGGAAGTAGCCATCGGCGGCACGGGCAAACGAGCAACGATCAACTCTTACATGTATGGCGATGCCGTCGCGATTGCGAAGATCGCCGCGCTGGCAGGGAACGAGAACATCGCCAAGGAGTATCGCGAGAAGGCCGAACGGATCAAGGCGCTGGTCCAGACCAGGCTGTGGGACCGTGACGCCCAGTTCTTCAAGACTCTCCCGCGCGGCAAGCAGAGCCTCGTGGACGTGCGGGAACTGCACGGCTATACGCCCTGGTACTTCAACCTGCCCGACAGGGGCTACGAGCAGGCGTGGAAGCAGCTTCTGGACCCGCAGGGGTTCTACGCTCCCTTCGGTCCAACCACGGCGGAGCAGAGGCATCCGAAATTCGCCGTCTCCTATCAGGGACACGAGTGCCAGTGGAACGGGCCAAGCTGGCCCTACGCGACGTCCGTCACCCTCACCGCTTTGGCGAACGTACTGAACAACTATGAGCAGGAGATCACCACCAAGGCCGACTACTTGAAGCTCTTGACCATCTACACCAAGAGCCACGGCCTTCAGCGGGAGGATGGGCGCGTCGTCCCGTGGATCGACGAGAACCTCAATCCCCAGACCGGCGATTGGCTCGCGCGCACCCGGCTGAAGACCTGGAAGAACGGCACCTGGGACCCCGGCAAAGGGGGCAAAGAGCGAGGCAAAGACTACAATCACTCGACCTACTGCGATCTGGTCATCAGCGGCCTGGTGGGTCTGCGCCCCCGCTCCGACGACACGGTTGAAGTCCATCCCCTCGTCCCGCCCGGCACCTGGGATTGGTTCTGCCTCGACAATATCCTCTATCATGGCCGCATCGTCACCCTCCTCTGGGATAAGACCGGCGACCAATACGGGCGGGGCAAGGGCCTGCGCGTCTTTGCCGATGGGCGCCAGATCGCACAGTCCGATTCCCTTGAGCGGGTCATGGGAACGCTACCGTCTTCCGCCGCATCCGAGGGAGCTTCGGCAGGCTGGCACAAGGACGAGGGGAATCCCGTTCTGGGCGGTAGTCTCGGCACCTGTTTCGATGTGGCCCTGCTCCAGGAGAATGGCACGTACCGCATGTGGTTCTCCTGGCGGCCGAAGGAATCGGTCGCTTTGGTGGAGAGCCGCGATGGCATTCACTGGAGTGAGCCGCAGATTGTCCTGGGGCCGAAGCCCGGTTCCGACTGGGAAGGCCGCATCAATCGACCGGCTGTAGTCAAACACAATGATACCTATCACCTGTGGTACACGGGCCAAAGCGCCAAACGTTCCTGGATCGGCTACGCCACGAGTCCCGACGGCCAGACCTGGGCGCGAGCGTCAGATCAGCCGGTGCTGTCACCCGAACGACCCTGGGAAGGCGTCGCCGTCATGTGCCCGCACGTGCTCTGGGAGGAAAAGACGCGGCAGTACCGGATGTGGTACTCGGCAGGCGAGCAGTACGAGCCCAACGCCATTGGGTACGCCACGAGCAGCGATGGGGTCAACTGGACGAAGTACCAAAATAACCCCATCTTTGCTGCCGACCGTCGAAACCCATGGGAGCAGCACAAGGTCACCGCGTGCCAAGTGATCCCCGCCGGCGATTGGCACCTCCTGTTCTACATCGGATTCCATGACGAGAACCGTGCCCAGATTGGCCTGGCCCGCTCGCGGGACGGCATTACCGGCGGGCAGCGCCATCCCGCCAATCCGATCCTCTCTCCCGTCGCCGGTGCGTGGGACGCGGACGCCTGCTATAAGCCGTTTGCGCTCTTCGACAGCGCGAGCGACCGCTGGCTGCTCTGGTACAACGGTCGAAAAGGCAACGTCGAACAGATCGGCCTCGCGACGCACGCCGGCTACGACCTCGGCTTCCCGCTGCAGTAAGCGCCCTCACTGGATAACGTGTCTCTGGTCTCAGGGGTGGCGCCCGTCAGCACGTTTGTAGTGACGCCGTAAGGCGTTCTCGGGTATGCCCTTACGGGCACACTACGAACCAGGTGTCTTGATAGTGCCACGACATACAGAGATCAGGGCTGCGGGATAAAGCGGATGTCTTTCGTGTTTTCTCCGATCTTGACCCGGCTGGCCCCTGGCGTCAGCTTTTCGCCGAGGATCGAGACATTCTCAAAGGTCACATCCTGCACGTCATGCTCGGCGTCGGCGCCCTGGACCTGCACCAGGTACTCGCCGGATTTCCCCTCGATGGTCACGTTCTTGAAGCGCACGTTCTTGATAAAGCCAGGCACCTTCTTGCGCATGTACTGGTTCACTACCGGCCGCAGGCGAAGGAACTCCCTCTGGCCTTCCCCGTGCATCCGGATGTCCTCGACCGTGATGTTTTCCAGCCGCATATCCTCGCCCGGCTCAAACAGGAACGGCGTCATCGTAAAATGAATGATGTCGAGATTTCGCAGCGTCACGTTTCGCATGTAAGCGGCCCGGCTCTCGTGCCCGAGCAGAAAGATGCGGGCCCGGTCGCACCAGAGCGTACAATTCTCCACCGTGATGTCCTCAACATTGCCGTTCGGTGCGGTGAAGTCCAGGCCCTTGAGGGCGACACAATCATCGTCGCTGCGGATGAAACAATCGGTGATCAGCACCTTTTGAGAATTGCACGGATTGATGCCGTCATCGTTCTGGACACGGGAGTTGCAGAGCTTGACGTTCCGGATCGTCACCCGCTGGCTGTTCCTCGGCACGATGGTCCAATGAGACGAACCGCGCAGCGTGATGTCCCGCACCTCGATATCGGTGCCGTTGCGAATGGCGATCAGGTTGCCCACGGGACCTTTGCGCCACTCCCAGTCAGAGCCGTCGAGAATCCCCCGCCCGCGAATCTCGATATTCGAACCGGTCGCCAGGACCTCGGCCTTCACCACCGCCCCGCCCGCGAGATACAGGGTCTGGTTGCTCTGCAAAGCGATCTTCTCCGGCTTGTGTACGCCGGGGCCGAAGTAGACAACGTTGGCATCGCCCTGCTTCGGTGCGTCCGCCTCCAGGGGGTTCGCAAACAACAACAACGGTCCCTTCCTGCCGTCCGGCTCCACGCTGAACTTGCACGGCCGGTCCAGCGTGAGACTCAGCGTGTGCTCGTCCACCACATTCATCCGGACCTTGGCCGATTCCGGTCGAATCACGGTATTGCGCAACGACCGCTCGGAGGTAATCTTGACCGCAACGGGTCCCGCCATGTCGAAATTGGCGAACGAGTACGGCCCGCCGTAATCATACTCCTTGCCCGCAAACGGCGGATCGAGGACGCGGGCAGCATAGACGTCCACCTTTTGCCCCCCCGCCTCCACGTGGTAGACAGTTGACAAAGTCTCGCCGGCTGGCGCAGGATAGGTCACGATCTTGCCGCCATTCGTCACCGCACCCCAAGTTGGACTTGACACCACCAAAATCGCGATCAAGACACCCGCCATCATTCTCATAACCCCTCTGACTCCCATCGGAACACTGGTAGCATCTTCGAACAACAGGATACGATACCAATGTCACCTGGAATCTCAAGCATTTCTCAGAATCGTGGAGACATGAGAGGGACTGTGTATGGGAGGCTGCCTCAAGAGCCTGCTCTGAGCGTATCTATGAGAAGCCCTGGCCTGCAACGGACTGAGCAAGGGCCGGGTGCCACGCCCAAACTCGTTTGAGCGTGTCATCCTCTGCGACAAGGGCGACCGAGGTCCACATGGGCAAACGAGTTTGTCCATGCCACCCGGTTGAACCGCAGGCTTGCCAGGTATGGCCTCCGTGCTGGTGTTCGCTGGGCTCGGTCGGTTTCTCGGCGTGAGCACTGTGTCCGGCCGGGCCGGTCGCATCGACGTGCAGTCGCTCGACATAAGGCGTGAATTCGACGTACGCCTCGACGGACTCCCGGCCCGCCGCGACACTCTCATCGGCGTGCCTTTTCTTTTCCATCGTCTCGGCGAAGCGGTGGCGAATCCCTTCGGCTACGAGCTTCGTGATTTCCTTTGTCAACTCATTCACAGACCCGGTATCCAGGGCCTTGTCGGAAGCGGCAACGATCGGCTCGACGGTCCCGGCAGATCTGAGACCCGTGTAGGTCGCCCCCTCCCCTTCCCGATGCAGCCGCACGAGCGTCTCGAAGAAATACTTGTCCGCAAGGTCCTTCGCCTCTTTGCCCAACCCCCTCACCGCCAGCGTTTTCTTGTATGCCTCGCGGACTTCCGCCTCCTGTTGCGGCCGGACCCACTTCAAGACCGGCGTCACATCGCCCTTCTCCAGGGCCGCCTGTGCCGTCTTGACCACCGGCCCATCCATCGTGTCGCAGTGAGCCTCAACGCGGCCTGCCGGCGCCAGCCAACCAAGGTCAATCAGGAGAATAACGATGCCCATGATCCCCAAGACCCTTTTCGCTATCATACCAAACCTCCCACTCACGCAAGGACTTCGCAATTTCGGAACGTACGGACCGCCCGGCATAACATAGGAGATAGTACGGTCGATCTGGGGGTGGGTTCCCCCTTTCCGCATTGCCTCAAGTGTGGCTCTCCCGGTCAGGATGCCCGATCGATTCCCTACGCAGTTCGCGTAGTCAATCTTGACTGGACGCTGGAAGCTTGGTATTCTATATCGGTATTGGTTACCAGTACTTGGACAGTGAATATGGCGGAAGCACTCATGCTGAAGGGCTGTGGGCAGTAAAGATGAGGGAGATCTGTTGTTCCGATCAACCGCACCATGCCAACCAATTTTCGAGGTAAGAAGATATGCTTGAGCATCTGACTGGAAGTGAAGGACTGCCGTCGCCCGAGTTCATAGGAGACCTTCGCACCTTGTGTGGCCTTGACGAAGGTGAGATTCGCGCGATGGCCGGTGCTTTCGCCCAGGTGCGCGATGAGTTGAGCGTGGAGGATCTGTCACAGGAATTGCTGAAGGCGTTTCGTGGGTTCAGAGCTGACCCGCAGCAATTGGCCACCGCAGCAAAGGTAGCAGTCTTTCTCTGGGATCGTTGGAGCCAACGCAATCTAACGAAGGAGGATGTCGTCCAAGATCTCAAGAGCATTGACGTGGGATCAGATGCTCTAAGAAGAATCTCGCCTCTCCTTGATGCCTTGGAAGGCAGTGTGCAAACGCTCAAGAGAAAACGCATCGAATCCGCTGCCTTGCATACAGCCACACCACGGATTCACTCTGCTTCATATGTCGTAGATGGCCGAGCCATTTTTGGATCTTCTGAGTTCGAGGAAGACAAGGATGACAGTCAGGAATACCTACAGGTCGACCGGTTTGTGCCGGTTGTATTGCTCGAACTGGTTTCAGAGTTAAACAATGTGAAGTCAACGCAGGGCTATATACTCACAGAGAAAGAACTCGGTCAACTGATCGACATTCTCTCACGAGCAAGGAAACGCCTTGTCAATGTGAAAGCCAGTCTTGCCCGTTCTGCAGGAAAACCGAAAGATGAATGACCAATCAGAATCCAGATTACGGATAGATCGGGATGGGATATCACAACGCGTTCCCTCCGATGCGGAAGCGGGAGGCCAAGCGTATCATCAGAACCCCGATGAGATAGCTCAAAGGTACCTCTTCCCTATTCCGCTTGAAGGACGCGAGAAGCCTCTGTTAATCGCTATCGAGGTTCCGCGGCGTGCTATTGAGGATGAGAATTCTGCGGGGCCGCGCAAAGACAGTCTGGATGAAGAGTTCGAACGCGAATCAACCGCGTTCGCCAAACTCTTGCCCGATTTGCAGAAAGCAAAACCAGGGCGCTTTGTGGCGGTCTACGGTGGGAAGGCCATTGACGATGATACAGATGAATTCGTGTTAGCAGAGCGAATTCAGCGCGATTTTCATGGCAGATTTGTTTTGATCCGGTGTGTCAGCAAAATTGTTCCCGAGGACCGTTTGGAGTCACCCGAGGTTGAGACAGAATGAACCATGGGAAGCTCTCGAAGACGTCCAGTACGTGTGTCTACAACGAACCGGCCGCTGTAATAGAGAATATTACTGTATGCGATCTTCCCGGAAATAAGCACCCAGACCCTTGGTCGGGCATGGTAGATACAGGTGCTGATCGCACCGTGGTGCCTTTGACTATATGCGAGTACCTGGGCCTGTCACCCTCCGACATGCGCCGTCCCAGAGGATTCGACTCTCAAGCTCCTCTGCGGGATATTCCTCTGTACTATGTTCAAGTTCGAGTCAGCGGAATTGGAGATGTCAGGCTTTTGGCCTATGGTGTCCCCAGGTCCAACCTGCTGCTCGGGCGCGATTTCCTTCGCGGATTGGTCCTGCTCATGGACAATAAGCGACTCCTTTGGCAGATTGGACGGCACAGTATCCGTTCACAGATGATTACGCGATTCCTCGGGCTCCGCTAGGCGGTTGCTGGCCAAATGGATACTCATCGCTCAAAAATGACCTCTCCTTTGTGTATCTCCGCCAGGAACTGGCCCCCGGCCGCATTCGGACGCACCGGAATCACGTCAATGGGGATCTGGTCGGCAATGGGTCGCAGCAAACGGCGGTATTTCATCGCCAGTGCCAGATAGGGTTCGTCGCTGTCCTGAAAAATCGCCACGTCCAAGTCGTTAGGGGTCGTACTGGTCAGAAACGAGCCAAAGACAATCACCTTGCAGACTTCTTTCTCCCGGCTCAAGCGAGCCGCCAAGTCTGCCTTGATCTTGTCTTTCTGTTCTACCGTTGCGACCATACCTCATCCTTTGCACTATAGCTGATTATACCACTCCCTCGCCAAGGCGTCATCCCTCCAAGGATTTGCGAGGAAAGGTCCGTGCCATGTACCTCCTATCAGAACGCTCGATTCATCCCCTGCAACAACTCGCGAGCTGTGGCGGCGGCCGGGGTGGTAGGGTATTCCTCCAGGACTTGTCGCAGGTACTTGCGGGCTTTGTCCTGATAGGACTTGCGGATTCGATCCTTCATCTTTTCGGTTCCCTGGGGAAGCTTAAGCGCCAGGTAGTACTGGGCGGCCGCGAGAATCCGTTGGGCTTGTGCCATCTGATCGGGAAGCGGATCAGGTTCCGTTGTCGGACCGGTGACGGGTGGAGTCAGCGGCGCGAACCGGTCGAGTGCCGTGACGCCCTGCTCGAACCACAAGGCATTCGGGGGGTAGTGTCCAAGCCCGGGCACCTCGACGTAATTGACGTGCGCGAATCCGTCCAGCCGCAGGGCTTCATGGTCGCACCGGCCCTCCGAGGCCGTCCATTGTGTGTCATTTCCTGCCTTGATGATGACCAGTCGCACTTCCTTCTTGATTTGATCGAGCGGTCCTTTCCATTGGGGGCCCGATTCCTCGATCGTCGGCTCGCGCCGACCGCCCTCGCCTATGTGGGAGAGGTAGAAGTACCCTCCCATCAGGAACAAGCCACCCCGGAAGACCTCGGGGAAGCCGCGAACCATCATGGTAGCCACGGAACCCCCGGCGGAGAAACCCGAGGCATAGACCCGGGCCTCATCGATGTTGTAGAGCTTCTTTATGTTATGCACCGCATCCAGCGGCGGTCCATAGAGAGCCACGTGGCCTCGGCGGGTATTCGCCACGATCAGAATCAGCTTGTGGCGGGCCAGCACGTTCACCCAGGCAGGTGGGACATCCGTCACCCCCATCCAGACAAACAGACCATGCGGCACATCAGGCTTGTATGTGGACGGGACGAAGACCTCGAAGGACAGACGAGCCAAATCGTATTGGAGGCTCGCGGCGGCAGCAGCAGACATGTTGACGTAATCCATTCGCCGAAGCACCACATCGAGAGCGCTCAGCGGACTGCGTTCCGTAAAGGTCAGTCGCAGGTGCCCCGTAGCAGCCGGCGCTTTGGCCGGTGGATTGCCGGAACCTGTGGCCGAGGTCCCCAAGGTTAGTACGATGCCCAGCAACAGCCCCGCGATACGCATGGGGATTCTCCGTCAGCCAAAGTGCAGCTCGACGATGTCTTTGTCGTGGAGCACGTGGGTGAGGTGGACGCTTTGGCCGTCGTAGACACCGGTGCCCCAGATGCGGGCAGACTTGAGCTTCTGGGCCAGCTCGCGGTGGATGGCCAGCGCCAGGTCCTGGACGGTCGTGCCGGCCGGCAACGTGAACGGGGACTCCATGTCTGCCGGTTTGCCGGGCGGCTTCGCGTAGATCCGAATGATATTCAACTGCCGGAACAGCAGTTCCCCCAGCTTGTCGAGGCCCACACGCGTCTGGGTCGAGAGCTTCAGGTATTCGATGGGCTTATCAAAGGACTTCCTGGCCAATTCGAAGGCCCCTTCTGGGGCGAGGTCGGCCTTCGTACAGAAGCACACCCCCTTCTTGCCCAGGATGTTGCCCTGGGCGTCCACGGCGCGTGTCTTCTCGTCGATCATTAGCTTGCGCGATTCGAGGAAGTCCAGCAGCACCAGGCACTGCTCCTCGATATCCTGGGAGAGATCGATCACCACCCCGATGATGTCGCAGTTGCGGTACGTCCCGACTTGGCCGGGAGCGCTGTAATCCGCCGTGACGGGCGGCATGTCCACAAGCTGAATCTGGATGTCCTCATACCGGGCCATCCCCGGCACCGGGACCTGCGTCGCGAAGGGGAAATCGGCGACCACAACCTTGGCCTTGGTCAGGGCGGCCAGGATACTGCTCTTGCCGGTGTTGGGCAGGCCCAGCAGAACGACCTGTCCCGCCCCGCCCCGCGGCACGTGGAAGATGTCGTGGGTGCCGGCCTTCTTTGGGGTGGGGGCCTCCTTGAGCTGGCTGAGCTTACGCCGCAGGTCCGCCCGCAGGCCGTCGGTGCCCTTGTGCTTGGGCATCACGGACAGCATCTCTTCCAACGCCGCGATCTTCTCCTCGTTCGTCGCGGCCTTGCGGAACCGGTCTTCCGCCTCGTAATAAACTGGTGTCAAATTCGCCGGCATGACAAGAAAATAAAAAGTAAAAAGTAAAAAGTAAAAAGAAAAATCAGCCTCGGCACCAAGTCCATCAACTTGCGTTCGAGTCGCCGCCGATCATGGATTGCGCTTTCGCTTGGAGTTGACAACGATCTGGCCCAGAATGCGGCGGAGTTCGTCGGATTCGTTGATTAGGCCGCCAAACTCCGACTCGCCGAGGATTCCCGAAGCCTTGAATAGTCGCAACCAGTAGTGCGTCTCGCGGGCCTCTTTGAGGGCTATGCCGTACTTATGCACGAAGTCGGCCCGACTCTCCCCCGCCTGGGCCTCTTCAACATTCGCGCCGATGGAAGTACCGGCACGAACTACCTGCGAAAATAGTAACCTGCCGGCCACTGAACGTCTGGGTATTCGATCGCCCAACCGAATGACTTGAACCGCAAATTCGAACGTTCGTTCCACAATGTCACGCTTCGCATCCACAGTCCTGCCCTCCTTTTCGTACTTTTGCCTTTTCCCTTTTGCCTTTTTACTTCTCTTCCTGCCTTTTACTTTCTCATTCTACCGTTTTTGCGCCGATTTTTGCGCCGGGATTCGGACATAATAGAGGAAATACAGAGCAGCTCTGTGCAACGTGAGTGGGCATGACGAACGCTGCGGACGACATTCTGGTACGGCGAGCGCTGCTCGCAGACCCGGAGAGCTTCGGGGAACTGTGCCGGCGGTATTATCACCCGCTGGTGGCGGTGGCCGAGGCCATTCTTCTGGATCATCATCTGGCGGAGGATGCTGCCCAGGAGACCTTGGCCGCGGCGTGCCGACAGCTTCCCAGGCTCAAGCAGCCCGAGCGCTTCGGCCCGTGGGTCGCGGCGATCTGCCGCAACGTGGCCAGGGACATGCTGCGCGAGCGTCTGCGACGACCGGCGTTTGGCAACGATGGCGATCCGCCGACCGCTGACGACCGGGAAGAAGAGCCCCATGAGCTCCTGGCCGAAGCCTTGCAGCAGTTGCCCCAGCACCTGCGGGAGATCGTCTTTCTGCGGTTCTACAACGGGTGGAGCTACGAAAAGATGTCTCAGGTTCTCGGCGCGACGCCTCAGTCCATCGATGGTCGGCTCCGGCGGGCCAAGAAGAGAATCGCTGCATATTTGGCCAAGAGAGGTTTCGGAAAGGGATGAATCCCATGAGACGCAACGACGACAATCCGTGGCTGGACCCCCTGCTTTCCCAGCGGATCCACCGCGAGCCGGCCGAGTTCGATTTTCAGAACTGGCTGCAGGCGCACCCGGACGAAGCCCGGTTACTGGAGCAGGGATTCGGAGGCGCCGGCCGAAACAAAGAAAGAGACTCTTATCCGATCTGGAGGTGCATTATGGTAAGCAAGATGACAAGATATTCCGCGGCGGCGGTGATCGTTCTCGCGGCCACCCTCGTTCTTCTGAGTCCCCTCGGCACCTCACCGAGTGGGATCGCCCTGGCGGCCGTCCAGGAGAAGGTCGCGCAGGTGAACACCATGGTTCTGCGGGGCGAAAAGGTCTTCGCCACCGTGGCCGAACCCAACGTCGTGTTCCGGGTTGATGTCGTCAAGTACTTTTCGCGCCAATACGGCCATGTGGAAGAGGGTCGCATGAAGGGGACCCTGACGTACCGGATGACCCTGAACGTGCCGGAAAAACAGTTCCTGCTGCTCCTGCCCCCCTGGAAGAAGTGTCTGAAGCGTCCGTGCACCGAGGAGCAAATGCAGATCATAGACAGGCTGGCGCCCGCGCGCGCGATGGAGTTGTTGCTGGGAACCGAGTCGCACAAGCTCGGACCCGCGCCGATCAACGGAATCGCCGCGGAGGGCTTTGAGTTCCAGGACTTCAAACCCGTGCAGAACATTCTGCCCAAGTATCTGTTCGATATTCAGCAAGGCTCCGGGACCGTCTGGGTGGACACCAAGGAACTCCTGCCCATCCGCATCGAGGGCGATCTTCTGATCGGCAAAAGCATGATGACGCTCTTTACCGACCTGCGTCTGCACGAGGTAGCCGTCCTGGAGAGCCATGACGTGGAACTGGAGGATAACACGTTCCGCATGGAGATCCCGGAAGGCTACACAGAGTTCCAGCTCACCGACGTCGTCGCAGCCGGACTCAGTCTCGTCGATCTGGTCACCTCCCTGCAAGGCGCATCGTCCGGCGAAAAATAGGACAGGGAAGGCCCTGCGTCCAGCGCGCGAAGGGGAGTTCTTTTTCCCCCCGCCGTAGCGACCCTGAGCCTCAAGGCCTCGCAGTTTTCTGCGGGGCCTTTTCATTTTTTGCCGGGAGGAGCTGTTTAGCACAGAGATTCCGGCGGGCTATACGGAGCTCAAGCTTACGGACCTCGTTTCGGGCATGTCCACCCTCACCCGCCTGGGATTCCTCCCGGCGGGCAAGTCAGGACAGGGCTCCGAGGAAGGGACAACCAAGTAATCCCCCAGATCCTCTGATGTCGCAACAACTTTGTACCGAAAGCCCTGCCGCGGAGTGCAGGGCTTTCTTATTGCCTGCGTATCGGAAATGCAAGCCTTACTGGGTCCAGCAAAAGCAAAGCCACCATGTGCCTTGAGCGTGCGACGCCGGAACATCTTGCAGAGATACGAAACCGTGGCTGCTAACGTCACAGCGGCTTTGCTTTTGCTGGATGCTATAGACTAAAATCGGCCCCTTGGTTGTCTTGAATACGGTAGAACGTTCGACCGGCACCGGGTGCAGAAAGGGCGGCTTTGAGAGACAGACGTCTGGTCCATCGCTTGCGGCGCGGGGATGTCGAGGCCCTGCAGCAGATCTACCATCGGTACAAGAACGATCTGCTGACCGTGGCGATGTCCCTGCTCGGCGAGGTGCACACGGCAGAAGATTGCGTGCATGATGTCTTCGTACACTTCGCCGAGACTCCGGCGCACCTGCGGGTGAACCGCAGTCTCCGCGGCTATTTGGTGCGCTGCGTGGCGAATCGGGCCAAGAACATGCGCCAGAGCCGGCGCAGGCCGTCCGAGCCGCCCACGGACGAGCCCCAGAGCAGCGATTGCCCGGTGCGCGGCTCCATGGCGTCCGAGGAGTCGCGGCGCGTCTTCGAGGCCCTGGCGCAACTGCCGGCCGAGCAACGCGAGGTGATTACGTTGCATCTCCAGGGGCAGATGCGATTTCGCGAGATCGCCGAGCACCTGGAGATTTCCATCAATACGGTCCAGAGCCGTTACCGCTACGGCATTGAGAAACTCAGGACCCTTTTTTAGGGGAACGTCGATGAAGTCTTCCAGCGAAGTGGAACGGATCGTCGGGCGTGCCCGCCTCACGGCGGACCTGGCGACCGACGAGCGTATCCTGAGCGATGCCGACGCCGCTCTGGCAAGAGCCCCAGGCAACCGACCGCAGGCCTTACCGCCGGGTCCCACAATTTGGAGAACGATCATGGAAAAGAGAATTACGAGATACTCCGTCGCCGCCGTCGTGGCGCTGGCCGCCGCCCTGGTTTTGTGGAATCCTCTGGGCACCTCGTGGAGCGGGGTCGCCCTGGCCCAGGTGCAAGCGAAGATCGCGCAGGTGGACACGATGATCCTTCGGGGCGAGACGACGTTCACCAGCGTCAGCGATCCCAACACCACGGTCAAGTATGAGAATGTGAAGTACCTGTCCCGGCCAGAGGGATTCGTGGAAGATGGTTTCATCAAAGGGACTCGAATCTATCGCGTGGTTCTCAATCGACGCGAGAAACGGGGAGTTCTTCTGCTGGACCCTTGGAAGAAATGCGTGCGCTTTCCCTGCACGGAGGAACAGATCAAGGTTGTGGAGAGACTGACTCCCAGTGGCGTGGTCGATCTTCTTCTCGAAAGCAACGACTACAGACGACTGGGGACCACGACTATCAACGGCATCGAAGCCGAAGGATTCGCAGCACAGAATCTCAAGCCTCTGGGGAATATCGTGCCCAGGTACCTGATGGACCTTCAGCAGGGCACGGCCACGATCTGGGTGGGAACCAAGGGACTTTTGCCGATCCGCATGGAAGCGGACATGCTGTTGGGCAGAACCATCGCCACCCTCTTCATGGACGTTCGGTGCCACGAGATTGCCGTCTTGGAGAAGTACGACGTCGAGCTTGACCCTGGCTTGTTCGATACCGCCACCCCCGAGGGGTATACGGAATTCACACTCGCTGAGTCCTTGCTTGGGGCCGGAACCTCAGGGATAATGTGAGGGTAGACCCGCAGATGAGCCGGTTCAAGCGGTGAAGCCGTGAACAAGACGTTTGATGCTGTCACAAACTGTTGGTTTGTCTGCTGATGGGAGCGCACTGATTATGACAAGAAACGTCCGTGCCGAATTCCGCGGTTCGCTCTATTTAGGCTTATCCCTACTCCTATTGATTTCCCTTGCTTCTTGTCTTCCCGAATTCAAGCATCCTATTCCTCCGCCCCCGGAACTGAAAGCAGACCAGCAAATCTTGGGGACATGGGTTAGAACAACGGAAGAAGGTTCGAAAGAGCAGTTGTCTATTTTCCCGCGCAGCAGCGGGTGGACGGACGTGGTCTACATAAGCGGGATAGACCGTAAGGAATCCCAAGAGGGAATCAACGTGGCTGTTTTCGAAGGCTATAGTGCGTCTGTGAATGAACAGAGGTTCTTATGTTTTCGCGTGCGAGAAAAAGATGTCCCCGAGGAGGAGAAGGAACTTGGAGGCTTTGGGTATCGTATAGCCAATTATGAGACTCCGGGCAACGGTACACTTATCGTGAGACTCTTTTCCATGGAGAAAGCCAAAGAGCTTATCAAAGAGGGCAAGCTCAAAGGAGAGATAGCGAAACAAGGACTATATTTTGACAAAGTCACTATCACCTCCTCTTCCGAGGAGTTGGTCGAAGCCGTTTCCAGAGAAGGCCTCGGAGCGTTCGTCGAGCCGGGGGAGGACGATGTCCTTGTCTTCTCAAGGGGAGTGGCGCGTTGACAGGCGACATGCCCTGCGGTCCGAACGGTCGCCCTAATGCTCAACTCGGGGTCTAACCCCGGGCCGGCTCCCTGAGGCCGGGCTCGCCAACGGCGTCGCGTCGAGGGACGAAGGAGGGATGGGCAGAAAGGCAGATTCCTATGAATCACATAAGCCATCTCAGCACGATCGCGCACGGCACGGCCATCGCTGCTGGTGTGGTCCTTTGCTTCGTCGGTCCTGCGGCACGCGCAGTGGAGGACTCCGCCGCACCGGCAACCGGTCCCGCGCATCTGGTGCAGAAGTACCCCAAGCTGAGTCCAGAACCCTTTGGCAAAGGGGTCTTCTGCCTGAGGATGTCTCCCTCGGTCTGCCTGCGTGTTCTTCTGTAGAGGGCCTTGCACGTACCATGAGAAACGCCACGAATCCTACCGTTCACCGGGTGAAACTGGGTTGGACGCAATGCTACCTGCTGGACTGCACCGGCGGGTACTTGCTGATCGACACGGATTACCCCAAGTACTACCGGAGGTTTGCGAGAAAACTCGGCAGCCTGGGGATCGCCTTGTCGGACATCAAGTACCTGTTGCTGACCCACCATCATGATGACCACGCCGGTTTTGCGGCGGAGTTGGTCCGGTCCGCCGGATGCCAAGTGATCGCTCACCGCCACGCGGTGCTACCCCTATCACAGGGAAGATCGGAGGGGACGGACAACCCGGTGAATCGGCGCTGTCAGGCGACTCTGGCCTTGTACGCACTCGTACACAGAGAGTACCGATTCCCGCCACTAACGTTGACCGCCAGAGACGTGGTAGTCGAAGGCGATGATGGCAGTCTCCTGAAGGAGATTGGCATTGACGGCGTTATCTTGCATACGCCCGGTCATACCAGAGACTCGATCTCTGTCCTGCAGTCGGAGGGGAGCGCCTTTGTAGGCGATGCGGCCATGAATTTCCTGCGGTGGACCGGGATGGGCCATCGACCGATTGTCGTCGAGAATATCGAGATTGTGTATGAAAGCTGGCAGAAGCTGCGGGAACGCGGCGCGCGAATCATCTACCCCTCCCACGGCAAACCGTTTTCCGCAACGGAGCTGAAAACGCCCGCGCGGAGACCCCTCGGATAGAACCTTCCTGGAGACGTGAAAATGTGGGTGATTCGCGCCATGCTGCTGGTTCTGTTGGGGACGTTCCTGGGCATTGATGCTTTTCTGCTTCGACGCCGCGAACAGTAATGAACTACCTCGCAGCAAGCTGCGAGGTATCGAAACAATCGGCTTACCGCTTCCACGCGGCAAGCCGCGGGGAATGAACCCGAATGATTCAAACCTCGTCGAGAACCGAGCGATCAATATCGCGATCGTAGCGATCCACCTGATCGTCACCTGTGCCCTCGTGACTCTGCCGCCGGCCGCCGGTTGGAATGCTCGGCCCGATTGGCTGCGGCCCAGAACCATTGGTGTCGGCTTTGCCGCCACAGGCGTGTCGTTGATTTGCGCCGGCATCGGTCTGTCACTCGCCGCCCTCCGACAGCGAAAAGCCTTCGGTCTGCAGAGTGCTCAAGACGGATTGATCACTTCGCACGCCTATCGGTACTTCCGGCATCCTATTTATGTAGGAATCTTGTGGACTTCTCTGGGACTCGCCCTGCTGACACGAAACCCGGATGGTCTGATGGTGTTCCCGCTCATTTTCGTGGCGTACCTTATGCTAACGCTCCTGGAAGAGAAACACGATGTGGGAGTAGCGTTCGCGGGGCAATATCAGGTCTACCGACAAACGACCAAAAGGCTCGGCCCGGCGTGGCTTTGGACCGCCATTCTTTTGGCCCTCCTGCTGATCGCTGTTTCCGCCTGGATTTGATCTTAACACTCCTCTGGGCGCGAGCGTCTTCCCCTCCGTGCGGGAAGCCGGTAGCATAGAGAAACGCGGCTTTTCCAATGATCTGTCTCGGCGACGCGGAGACTACGAATGACGACTCGCAACGTGCTGTTCGTCAGCGGCAGCATCGGGCTGGGGCACGTGACACGCGATTTGGCGATCGCGGCGGCCCTGCGAGCGCGCCGGCCGGACGTCCATCTGGTCTGGCTGGCGGGGCATCCCGCCCAACAGGCGTTGCAGGCGGCGGGCGAAGAGCTTGTCCCCGAGTGCCGGCGGTATGCGGACGAGACGGCGTTTGTGGAGACGATGGCCGGCCGCTTCAGCCTGCGTCTGCTGAATCCGGCGGCAATGCTCACCTCGCCACGCCGGATCAAGGCTTGGTGGCATATGGTCCGAGGACTTAGGGGCAATGTGGCAGTCTTCAAGGAGGTGACGGCGCGACAGCGGTTCGACCTGATCATTGCCGACGAAGCTTACGAATTGGCCGTAGCGCTGATGGCAAAGCCGTCGCTCAAATGCGCCCCGGTCGCCGCCATCTGTGATTTCGTCGGATTCGATGCGACCTCACGCAATCCGTTGGAGTGGCTCGCGGTGCAGAATCTCAGTTGGTGGTCGGCGCGATTCGCCAAACGCTTCACGGGGGCTTTTGACCTGACCCTCATGGTGGGTGAGGAGGCGGACGTGGCGGATAAGCCATTCGGATGGTTCTCCCCCAACCGGCGCCAGGTCGTTCGGACCATGTTGAAATACGTGGGATACGTATGCCCCTTCCAGCCCGGTGACTATCAGGATCGTGGGGCCCTGCGCCAACGGCTCGGCTACGGTCCCGAGCCCCTGGTGATCTGTGCTATCGGGGGGACCGCGATTGGCAAGGCCCTCTTGGAGCTCTGCGGCCGAGCATATCCTTTGATCCGCGCGCGTTTGCCCGATCTGCGCATGGAGTTGGTTTGCGGTCCGCGCCTGTCGCCGGACCTCCTCGACGTGCCCGCCGGGGTGGGGCGCAGAGGCTATGTCCATGCCCTTTACGAGCACTTGGCGGCCTGCGATCTGGCCATTGTTCAGGGCGGCGGCACGACAACCACAGAGTTGATGGTATTGCGTCGCCCCTTCCTCTATTTCCCGCTGGAAGGGCATTTCGAGCAGCGGCTGCACGTGGCCGCACGGCTGGCCCGGCTCGGGGCGGGCGTGCAGCTCGAATACGGGGAAATGACACCGGAACGACTGGCCGAGGCGGTCATCGCGAACATCGGGCGCGAGGTGAACTACCCACCGATAGCCGCCGACGGCGCAAATGACGCGGCCCAATTGCTCTGCTCGCTGCTATAGACCCATAGGTGTACTCCTTGGAGGGACAGAATCACCCTCGCGGAGATTTTGCACGAAAAAAGTGCAGAAAAGCGAAATTCACCATTGACACAGAGTACTCTGCACTGTAGAGTTGCAGTGGAAGAGCAACATTGAGAGGTGCTTCGGCCCAGGAGAACACGTATGAGCGTAACAAAGGATGAGGCCAGACAATCGCTGGAGTTGGTTGAGGAGACAGTTGCCAGAACGAACAAGAGCGTTGCCGCAGGCTATGCCGGTAATCTGCTGATCCTATGGGGTCTCATCTGGACCGCGGGCTTTGCCGCCGTATATCTCCTGGGTTCACAAGGCGGGTATGTTTTCGCCGTGCTGGATGGCCTCGGAGTGGTCGGCACGATCCTGCTGTGCAGGAAATGGCCTATCCAAGAGTCGCTGCGAGGTCCTGGTTCCCTGCAACTCGTCCGGCGCATGATGGTCTTCTGGTTGATCCTGGTGGCCTATGCGATTCTCTGGGTGTTCCTGTTGAGCCCGATGACGGGGATGCAACTCGGCGCCTTGCTTGTTACCGCTGTCATGTTGGGCTATGCAGTGATCGGCCTGTGGACGGGAAGCCTCTTCATGCTCTGGCTGGGTCTGATCGTCACCGGCCTGACGGTCTTCGGTTTCTACGTCCTACCCGGCCACTTTAACCTCTGGATGGCGCCCGTGGGCGGTGGGGCCTTGCTGGGCACAGGATTATACATTCGCCTTCGCTGGAGTTGACCATGGCCGAGCTTGACAACTTGATCCATCAGCCGCTGCGGCTTCAGATCATGGCTTCCCTCGTCGCGCTGGGCACGGACGAGCAGGTGGAATTCACTTATCTGCGGAATCTGCTCAAGGCAACCGACGGGAACCTTGGCGCCCACCTGACGAAGTTGGAGGAGGCCGGCTACATCAGAATCGAGAAGACTTTCGTCGAGCGCAAGCCCCGGACGTTCCTCAGTGCCACAGGTAAAGGCCGGGACGCGTTTGCCGGCCACGTCGCCGCACTGCGTGAGATCCTTCAGGGGCGAACCGAGCCTACACCGTAAGCGTGAGCCCTCAGGGCGACACGCAGATGAGAGGAAGTGAGTCCGATGCGATATCCGTGGGCCAAATTCCGTGCTGTTCTTGAATCCATCCTGGTACTGTACCTTTACTCCATGCTGGTCCTGGTGTTTCTCATTCTGCCGCCGGTAGGGTTGCAGTCCCTGGGAACACGCTTGGGACTGCGGGCGGGAACAGTGATTACGCTGGGGGGCGTTCTGGCCGCAGAACTGATCGCCCTCGGGGGAACGATCGCTTACTTTCGACGAAAAGGCCTAAGGCTCGGGCAGTTGGGTTGGAGCCTTCCCCACAACAAAGTGGCGATCATCGTCCTTTCTTTGGGAGTCGCGCTGCTCTATAGCTGGTACACCCTCCGGATTCCGGAAGTCAGAGAGAATATCGCCGAGATGAGCGTCTTCAAACTATGGGGGGCTTTCGTGGGGGTCTTGGCCGCACTGATGGAGGAGGTCATCTTTCGGGGGTATGTCATGGCGCGCCTGCAACAGGTGCGGATTTCGCCCTTGGTTCAGGTCCTTCTGACGTCCGTAGCCTTCGGTCTTTTGCATCTCGGATTTGGGTTGATGGGAATACTGTGCACCCTGGTGGTTGGGATGGCTCTGGGCGGATTATACCTTCTGGGCCAACGCCGGCTTCTGGGCCCGGTTCTCTGTCACTGCACCATCAATGCCGTCGTAGAGCCGTGGTTGCTGCTCTGGATGCTCCAGTTCTATTCTGAGAGATTTGCGTAGAGGAACATCGAAGGGGACACAGGCCCTGCCCGCCAAAACCCTGTTGGATGATAGCCAAGTCATTCAGGACCGTGCTCGAACGGGGCCGCGGTGCGCCCCCCGGTCGCCACAGGGCACGAGCAGGTCTATTTCGCGGTTGTCTTCACGACCCGAGATGGTAGAATTGTCCGGCTTGAGGATTCTGAGGTGATCATGAAAAGCGCGAGCGTACTTCGCCGGACCATAGGTGCGGTTTGTGTTGGCTTTCTGGCCCTCACCGCCTTAGCGGGCGTGCTGGTTCCTGGCGAGTATTGGCCCCTGGCCTGGGTTCGCTACCGGGAATACAAGGGCGAATTCGCCGGCCGGCCGGTCGTCATGATCCCCCCATCGATTGGACGGGAGATTGTGCCGCTTGACTACTACATCCAGATGACGAGCGGGGTTTGCCAAATCGCCTGGATCGATCCTACCGGGCAAGCCATTCATGACACCACCATGGGCTCGGGCTATGCGGTGAGGCAGGCACTATCGGCCGGCGAGCGGTTGCGGCTTGACCCCGGTACGAATGAAGGTCGCTATGTGGTGCGCATGGGCCTGAGGGATCATCTTTTGTCGCCCAGTCTCTGGCGGCGTTTTGGCGCAGGCACACTGGCCGGCCTGACCGCCCTCGGTCTGATCTCCCTGCTGCGGCACCGGCACAGAATGCTCTGGTTGGGGCCCTTGAGATCCCGCCTGACGGATCGACAATGGGCCGTGTCGATAGCCTTCGGCATCTTCTCGAGTGCGATTCTCTATCCGATCGTGCACGAATCGGGCCACGCCCTAGCCGGGCTGGCGCTGGGCGGGCGCATCGATGAGGCGGTTTTCACGGGTCTTTCGGGTGACACGCCGCATGTGAAATTCAGCCATCTTCCGAACGGGGCCGGTCCCTGGATGAGAGCCGGCGGCGTGTTTCTGCCGATCCTGGCGGCCTACGGTCTGTTGATCGTCTGGCTCGGGCCGGGCCGCCGTCTGTCGGTTTTTCGGCAGGTGCTGTTGCTGACGCCCGCCGTGCTGCTGCTGGTCTCAGGTTTTGGCATCGACGACCATCTGCGTGGCATGGCCGAGCAACTGGGGTGCACCAGCGAAGGCAGTGTCTTGTTGGTGAAGACGATTCCCGCCTGGCTGGCTCTGGCCGCTTACGTCGTCCTTGGATGGAGGCTTTGGAGATTGAGTGGACAAGGCGACGTAGGATAGGCACAACGTCCGCCGCCCCTTCCGCAACCGAAACGAGGGTGCGTCCCCAGTAGCCCATCCCCAGTAGCCCATGGTCTTTCCCCTACCCATGCTGTGATCTTGCCTGACATGCCTTATTCACCCATTCGTGCAACTCAGCTTCGCCTATCTCCCCGTAGTTCTGGACCGTCACGCCAAGGATTCTCTGATGCTCAGGTGGAACGAACTGCACAAGGCTATTGACGATGCGGCAAGCGACATTGTGTGCCCAGCAAATGCCCTCGGTGCTGCTGAGTCTGTGAGGCCAGTCATAGTCCGCTCCTTTGGATGCAGATGGGGCCGTAAGTGCTATCCCCCTATCCGCTAGCGCGCACAAATAGGATGGAGCGTCCATGCTCATCTTGAAATGGATGACATCGTTTCTCACCCGCACGAGCATAGCGAAGTCCTGGAACGGCTGCTCATTCTTCCGAAACGATCTCCCGAACAGGACCTGGGGAAATACGATAATCTTCGTCAGCAACTCCATCTTCTCAAGAGAATCACTCCCCAGATTCCAGAGGGGCGAGTCTCGCAGGACTACCCGAGCGATGTGCCCGACCAGTTGTTCATTGATGAATGCTTCAACAGATGCTACTGCGCAGACATAGCTCGGGAATGCATAGGGCGTATAGGCGTTGCTGCCGTTAGTGATCGCGCATAAATAACTTGCACAAATTACTATTGATCGATTTGAGGGATTGTGTGATAACACCTGCATGCAGGATGCACAGATGATCGCACGGATTCAGAGCAAGTACCAGTCGTTGGAGCCGGAGATGGATGAACGTTTGCGGCGTCAATGGGCGGCCACCGAGGCCCGTGATAGGGGCTGGGGTGGAATTACGGCCGTGGCCCAGGCGACGGGTATGTCGCGCACGACCATCACCGCCGGTCTTCGCGAGC
>CAYHAJ010000058.1:0-8892 GCA_964354535.1 uncultured Pirellulales bacterium | reverse complement strand
GCCTGGTTCAAGACAGGGTAACACTTTTCGCCGGCCGAAGCCCTTCCGGAGAGAGCGTAAACTATTGTGGCAAAAGACTTTACAGTAATCACGGCCTTGGTTGTGAGTCGAGCGAGTGTTACCCTGGCCCCAACAGTATTGGACCAGGCCGCAAAGACGCGATTGGCGGTGCACGTAAGTATATGCCTACGGGCCCTTTAAGGTTGTCAATGACAGAATCCGTCCTACAATCGATAGTCATGGGCTGGCGAACTCCCATCTTCCTGATCGTGGCGCTGATGACGGTCTCGCTGGGCGGATGCGGTGAGAGCATCGACCCCAATGAGCCGCAGGGGTTCATTCAGACGAAGGGCTCCGATACCATGGTCAACGCCATCCAGATGGTGGCCGAGGAGTTCATGAAGGAATATCCGCACATCTTTGTGGCCATCACCGGCGGCGGCAGCGGCGTGGGCATCGCCTCGCTCATCAACAAGGCCTGCGACGTGGCCTGCGCCTCCCGGGAAATGAAACCCAAGGAGATCGAGATCGCCCGCGAGCACGGCGTCAATCCTGAGGAACTCGTGGTCGCCTACGATGGCGTCGCGCTGATCGTCAACCAGAACAATCCCATCGATAGACTGACCATTCAGGACTTGCACAGGATTTTTACGGGAAAGGCCACCAACTGGAAGGAGTTTGGCGGAAAGGACCTCCCCATCGTGACCCTCTCCCGCGAGGTCAGTTCGGGCACGCACCTGTACTTCAAGGAGGAGGTCGTCCAACTTGGGAAGAAGGACAACAAAGAGGAATTCTCCAGCCAGACGTTGCTGTTGACTTCCTCGCAGGCCATCGTGGACGAGGTGGCCGGCAACGAGGAGGCCATCGGCTACCTGGGCATGGGGTACCTGTCCAACCGAACCAAGGCACTGCTGGTCGGCAAAAACAAAGAGTTCTATCCGCCCGATGTGGAGAACGTCCTCCAGAAGAGGTATCCGCTTTCCCGCCCCCTGTTCGCCTACACGGATGGGGAGCCGCAGGGTATTGTTAAGCGGTTCCTTGACTATACCCTGAGCCCGACGGGCCAGCGGCAGTTCATGGCAACCGGCTTCGTGCCGGTAGGAGCAACCGTTGACCGAGAACAGTAGTGCCCCTGTCATCGAGTCGAAGGCCGAACCGTCCCACGGCGAAATCGGCCTTTTCGCTCGCCTCCAGCGGCTGCGCCGCCGGATCGGCGAGCCTCTCATTGAGCTCTGTATCCGCCTGAGCGGTTTGGCGGTCATCGTTTTTGTCTTCTTGATCTTCCTGTTTCTCCTGCGGGACGCGCTCTCTCTGTTTCGCCAGTATCCTGTGAGCAAGTTCCTGTTCGGCACGGCGTGGCTGCCGATCTCCGATCCGCCGCGGTTTGGGGTTATTCCCCTGCTTCTCGGCTCGATCTATGTGACGGTATGGGCAATCCTGATCTGTGTGCCTCTGGGCGTGGCCTCGGCCATGTTCATCGCGGAGGTCGCTCCCAAGCCTCTCAAACACGTCCTCAAATCCCTGGTGGAAATCCTCGCGTCGATCCCCAGTGTCGTGTTGGGCTTTCTCGGCATCATCTGGCTGGGCCCGGTGCTGAGGAATACGTTCCACCTGTCCACGGGGATGTGCGGTCTGACGGGCAGCCTGCTGCTGGCGTTCATGGCCTTGCCCACCATCATCAGCATCTCCGAGGATGCCCTGACCGGCGTGCCGCGGACCTACCGCGAGGCCGCCTACGGTCTGGGCGCGACCCGCTGGCAGACCCTCTGGCGGATCGTTCTGCCGTCGGCCTCCTCCGGCATTCTGGCGGCCGTGATGCTCGGCATCGGCCGCGTCGTGGGCGAAACCATGGTCGTTCTGATGGTCACCGGCAACGCCCCCGTGATTCCCAGATCCATTTTGCAGCCCTTGCGGACTCTCACCGCGACCATTGCCGGTGAGATGGGCGAGACGGTCGGCGGCTCCGAGCACTACTACGCGCTCTTCGCCGTCGGGCTCGTTCTGTTCGCCATCACGTTCAGCATCAATCTCGTCGCCGATCTGTTTCTGCGAAGGGCCAGGAAATGAACGGAGCAAAGATCCGCCAACAGATTGCCTTCTCGGTCCTGGGCGGCCTGACGCTGCTGGTTGTCATCCCGATCATCCTGATCATTCTCTATATCGTCATCAACGGTGCCAGTGCCATCTCCTGGCAGTTCCTCACGCAGGCGCCGCGCAGCGGCATGAAGGCCGGCGGCATCTTTCCCGCTATTGTCGGCACGATTGTGCTGGTCCTTGGCACGATGCTGTTCTCCCTTCCCCTGGGTGTGCTGTCGGCCATCTACCTCGTCGAGTACGCCCAGGACAATCTGTTCACGCGGATGATCAAGCTGTCGGTGGTGAACCTCTCCGGAATCCCCTCCATTGTCTACGGCCTTTTCGGCTTCACGGCGTTCGTGCTTGTGTTGCGTTTCGGCAGCTCGATTCTCGCCGGGGCCCTGACGCTGGGGATCATGAGCCTGCCGGTCATCATCACCGCCTCCAAGGAGGCGTTGGAGTCCGTGCCTTTCACCTATCGGGAGATCAGCCTCTCGCTGGGTGCGACGAAGTGGCAAACGGTGCGGTACTGCGTGCTGCCGTACGCGATTCCCGGGATTCTCACCGGCACGGTCCTGAGCCTCAGCCGAGCCGCGGGCGAGACCGCCCCGATCCTTTTCACCGTGGCGGCCTTCTACCTGCCCCGCCTGCCCCATTCGGCTTTCGACCAGGTCATGGCCTTGCCGTACCACCTGTACGTGATCGCGACCCAGGTGCCCAACATCCCGCTCAATATCAGCTTCGCCACGGCCCTGGTGCTGATCGCCCTGGTCTTTCTGATGAACCTCGTCAGCATCATCCTGCGTGCCCATTATCGGAAGAAGAGGCTATGGTAAACGAGCCGGTCATCAAGGCCATCCATCTCGATTGCTTCTTTGGCGTGCAGCGGGTCCTGCGGGACATCAATCTGGAGATTCCGCATCACGAGATTCTGGGGATCATCGGGCCGGCCAACAGCGGCAAGACCACCTTCCTGCGGGCCCTGAACCGACTCAATTATCTCCATCGTACGTACTCTCAGACCGGCGAGATTCTCCTGGACGGCCACGACATCAGAAACCTCAACGACAACCTCCTGCGTAAGAAGATCGGGATCATCTTTGCCCTGCCCCAAGTGCTCCCGGTCAGTATCTTCGACAACGTCGCCTACGGCCCCAAGGTCCACGGTTTCATGAAGAGAGAGACGATCGATCAAACCGTCGAGGAGGCCCTGAAGAGGGCCTACCTGTGGGAGGAAGTCAAAGACCGCCTGCGGGAGCCGGCGGTGCGTCTCTCCGGCGGCCAGCAGCAGCGTCTCTGCATCGCCCGGACGCTCGCGGTCGGACCGGAGGTCATCCTGTACGATGAGCCCTGTTCCGGCCTCGACCCCATCTCGACGGCCAAAGTCGAAGACGCCATGCAGCAGTTGAAAGCCGACTACACCCAGATTCTCGTGACGAACAATACCAAGCAGGCGTCCCGGGTCAGTGAGCGCTGCGCGTTCTTCCTGATGGGCGAGCTGGTCGAGATCGGCCCGACCCACGACCTGTTCACGAATCCGCAGGACAAGCGCACCGACGACTACATCACCGGCAGGTTTGGATGATATGGAACCCGAATCGAAAATCGAGACCTTTGACCTGAACCTGTACTACGGGGCCTTTCAGGCGTTGATTGACGTGAACATCCGGATTCCCGCCCGGAACGTGACGGCGATTATCGGTCCGTCCGGTTGCGGCAAATCCACCCTGCTGCGCTGCTTCAACCGGATGAATGACTTGGTCGAGCACACGCAGGTGAAGGGCCGGATCGTCATCGACGATGAGAACATCCTCGAACCCACGACCGACCTGATCGCCCTGCGCCGCAAGGTCGGCATGGTCTTCCAGCGGCCGAACGTCTTCTCTCTGTCGATCTACCACAACCTGAAGTTCGGTCTGCGCATTCACAATATGCTCAGCCGCAAAGACCAGATCATGCAGACGATTCGGCAAGGGCTGGAACACGTCGGACTCTGGGACGATTTGAAGGACAAGCTGAACGCCAACGCCCACACTCTGACGCTCGAACAGCAACAACGGCTGTGCCTCGCGCGCGTGCTGATCCTCCGGCCCGATATTATCCTGCTCGACGAGCCTTGTTCCGCCCTCGATCCCGTCGCGACCCTTCGGATCGAGGAACTGCTCCGCGTCCTGCGCCAGGACTACACGCTGATCATCGTCACCCACAACATGCAGCAGGCCGCCCGCGTCTCGGATTTCACGGGTTTCATGTACCTCGGCCGCCTGATCGAATTCAGCGACACGCAGAGGATTTTCACGAACCCCGGCCAGCGACTGACCGAAGACTACATACAGGGGTCCTTTGGGTGATGGAATTTATGATGTATGATTTATGAATTATGATTTATGAATTATGATTTATGATTGAGCTGCGCGGAAAAGCGGCCAGTGCGGCTCAGTCCCGGGACCGCAAGTGATACAATCATAATTCATAAATCATAAATCACAGATGGAGATGGCTATGCCACGCGAAGGTTTTCATAGACGGATGAGAGAGTTGGAGCGGGACGTCACCCAGATGGGCGAGATGGTCATCGAGGCCATCCAGCAGTCGGTGGCCGCGCTGAAGAACCTGGACGCCAAGCAGGCCCGGCAGGTCATCACCAACGACGCACAAGTCGACAAGAAACGGTGGGAGTTGGAGGACGAGTGCGTCGACCTGATTGCCACGCAGCAGCCGGTGGCCTCCGACCTGCGGGAGATCATCGCGACCTTGAGCGTCGTTCGCGACCTCGAGCGGATCGGGGATTATGCCGAGGGAATCGGCAAGATCGTCCTGCTGCACGGCGAGGAGCCGCTCGTTCGGCCGCTGACGTACCTTCCCCGGATGACGGAGAAGGCGGTGGGCATGCTTCGCCGGAGCATCGAAGCCCTGATCCAGCGCGACGCCAAAGCCGCCCGCGCGATCTGCGATGAAGACGACGAGGTGGACAAGCTGTACGACCAGGCCTATCATGATTTGATCGGCTACATGATCAAAGATCCCTCCGTCGTCACGCGGGCTACCTACCTGATCTGGGCCGCGCACAACGTCGAGCGCGTCGCCGACCGCGCCACGAACATCGCCGAAAGCGTCGTCTATCTGGTCACCGGCACGCCCATGGAGCTGAACGTCTCGAAATACTGAGAAAGAAAGGAAGAGGGTAAAAGGAAGAAGGTAAGAGAGCCCCGTCGCACGCGTCCCGGTCTTACTTTTTACTTTTCCCTTTTTACCTTTTACTTCTCTTCTCACGCTCTTCGCGCGATTTCTTTGATCAGGTTCTGAAAAATCAGGAAGTGGAAGGGAAGAAATACATACCAGTAGAGTCTTCCCAACACCCCGGCGGGCTGGTAGTAGGCGTGGACGGACAAGCGATTCCCGCCTTCGTCCGGATCGATGTTGAACTGAAGCCAGGCCTTACCCGGCAGTTTCATTTCCGCCCGCAGCAGCAGGGCCTCCGGTTTGAGGCCCTCGACGCGCCAGAAATCAATCACGTCGCCGACGCGCAGGCTGGAGTAGCTCCTTCGTCCGCGCGACGATCCGACGCCCAGGAGGAGCCGATCAATGGCCCCCCGCAGCCGCCACAACCAGTTACTATAGAACCAGCCTTCCTTGCCCCCAATGCGGCAGATCGAATGAAACAGCGCGGGGGCCGCTTTGTCCGTCCGGAGCGAATACGCGCTCGTGTAACGGATCACCCCTGGGATCTCGTCCAGTTTCAGGGCCAGCTCGTGCGCGGGAGGATAGGCATCGGACCAGCGCGTGTGGATCTTGTCCTGCTCCTCGCGCGACATGGCGCGCACCAGCGCCTCCCGATACCCCAGCGGCGGGAACGGCAGGACGCGGGTGATCTCGTCGTTCTGACAGACCACTTCATTGGTGATCCCCTCCATGAGACACCGCGTGATCGGGGCGGGTACGGGCGTGACGAGACTGGCAAGATAGGAGAAGAACCCGATCCGGGAGAAGGGGCACGGAAGAAAGAGCCTGCGCCGTCCGAGCAGGTCGGCGAAGATCGCCATCATCTCCCGGTAGCTCAGGACATCGCGACCGCCGATGTCGAAGGACCGCCCCCGAGTCTCGGGCGTTTCCAGCACGCCGACCAGATACTTGATCACGTCCCGGATCGCAATCGGCTGGCATTTGGTCTGCGCCCACCGCGGCACGAGGAACAGCGGGAGATTCTTCACCAAATGCTCAATGATCTCGTAGGAGGCGCTGCCGGAGCCGATGATGATCGCGGCCCGCAGGGCGGTCGTGGGAACCGTCCCGCATCCCAGTTCCTCCGCCACCCGCATCCGGCTCCGCAGGTGAGGCGACAACGGCCCGCGCACGTCCCCCAGCGCGCCCAGGTAAATAATCCGCGCGACCCCCTGCTGTTCGGCGGCCTTGCGGAAGTTCCCGGCGGCCAACGTCTCCTTGGCCTCGAACTCCTCGTGGCTCAGGAGCAACGAGTGGATGAGGTAATAGGCGGCGTGGATGCCGCCCAGGACGGTCTTCAGGCTGTCGGCGTCCAGGGCGTCCCCGACCACGACCTCGGCACCGGGCCACCGATCCCGGTAGTCATCGGAAAACGCCCGCACCATCACCCGGACCCGATATCCCCGGGCCAGCAATTCCGGGACCAGCCGGCCCCCAATGTATCCGGTGGCCCCGGTCACCAGGATCGGGCCCCTTTCCGGCTGCGGTCTCGAAGGTAAACCGTGACACAAAAGGCCGCTGTCCACAGGCAACATCACGAATTCTCCCGGCTAAATACCCCAGTCACACGCGAACGGAATCCTGCCTTCAGCTTACCGGGCAGATCCCCGGAAGGTCAACCCGGCAGAATAGAACACCCCGGCAACTGGGTTGTTTGCCGGGGCAAGTTAGAAAGAAATGAAAGCTCTTACGATGTATACACACTTCCCTTCGCCGTGTGGCCGACTTCGACGTCGCCACGCGCAGCAGAGCCTCTCAACTTCTATTGATACGATGGCGGCAGTCGCCGGTGCGACGAATTGCGCCCGGACCGAGGGAAGATCCCTGCTTGCCGGTTGACACGGGGGGTGCGCGGTTATTTGCTATTGGTAGTTGCGTCACCACGAACTGGATAGGGAGTCCACATGAAGGTTCTGCGTGTCGTTTGGTTGCCCGTTCTGGTCTCGTTCGTTTTTGCGACGAGCTGTTCTTCCCCCGCCGGCCATTACGGCGAATCGAGGGCCAGCCGCCAGTCGGTGCGCCATGAGTCGGGCGCGCTGCGGTTTCCCTACGAGTTGTCCAGGACGGCCCGTCAGTTCTCCGCGTCTCTCGCGCTCCGCGCCTCCACCGGGTCCTTTGCCTATTCCCTGGCCGACCCGCGTGGCACGCCGGTCTGGCACGGGCGAGTCAGTGCGGGCCAGAGCTTCAACCAGTCCCGCGACTTGAGGCCGCTGCCCGGCAAATGGGTCCTCACCCTGACCATGGAAAGCGTCACAGGCAGTTACGACGTGGCGTGGAAGAGCCGATAGTACGCCGACTACGTCAATCTGGTGAGTAGCGAACCCCGGTGATGACCACCGGCCCCAGCACCCCGGAGCCTCCCGCTCCGCCGAAGCTGCCCGACGACCAACCGCAAACGTAGAGAAATCTCAAATTCAAAATCCCAAATCCGAAACAAATTCAAGGCCCAAAATCCGCATGACCAAAACACGCGGCAGGCCCGCCCCCGTTTCCTCCGTTCGTAGGGGCGAATGATCATTCGCCCTAACCGCACCAGCGCCCTTGTCGCTGTCCCCGTGGACAACCGCCCTGCCATTGCCCACGGGAACGACAACCCACGGGTGACCCCAATAACCGGCTTTCAGCGAGAATGAAGTTGCCTGCCCCGTCCAGCCGATAGTATTATTGGGCCTAATTCGATGGCTCTGTGGTGTACTTGATGAGGAACCCATGGCGGAGAAATTGCCGGGCATCGTTGATAAGCGGGGGGATGATGCGGTCGGCAACGCCCTACGACGACTCCTGACTCCTGTCTTACCGACTACGAATCACCGACAACTGCTCTTTCGACACGGATTTCCCCCGGAGAGAGTACCTGACGCGGTCCGTTCCTAACGTCGAGGTTGACAGCATCTTGCCTCATTTCTCCTTGCCTGGCAATCAGTAGCCCGTAGAATGTGAAGCTGGTTTGGAGCGTCGAAGGCCCTTTGGTGAGGACAGATCGTGGCACGACTGAGTGAACAGGAACAACAAGAGGTGATCCGTTTCCTGGAAGCCGACAAACCCCTGCCGGACAAGTACCGCTTCCTGCTGTTCGAGGACAAACGCGAAGTGGAGCTGGTCTGGAACGGCAAGACCAGCGAGGTCTGCAACATCGTCCTGCCCTTTCAGGTGATCGAGCAGGTGGACGAACCCCGCGCGGAGAAGGACACCAAGCGAAAGGATGGACAGGAGCTATTGTTCGATCTCGACGCCCGGGGCCGCCAGCTCAAGGGTTGGACGAACAAACTGATCTGGGGCGACAACAAGCTGGTCCTCTCATCGCTTAAGAACGGCCCGCTCCGCGAGGAGATCGAAAAACAGGGCGGCCTCAAGCTGATCTACATCGACCCACCCTTTGACGTGGGTGCGGATTTCTCAATGGACATCGAGATTGGAGGCGACACCTTTACCAAGAAACCCAACATCCTGGAAGAGATCGCCTACCGCGACACCTGGGGCAAGGGCACCGACTCCTTCATCGCCATGATTTACGAGCGCCTGGTCTTGATGCGCGATCTGCTGGCCGAGGATGGGAGTATTTATGTGCATTGTGATGTGAGAGTTGGGAGTTTT
>CAYHAJ010000057.1:0-10580 GCA_964354535.1 uncultured Pirellulales bacterium | reverse complement strand
ACTGGCCGAGGCCGAAGGCTTCCGGGATCGGGGCATCCTGTCTCAGGCCCGCGAGCAATACGCCAGGGCGGACCGCGAAGCTGCCCTGGAAACGATCAAACCCATTCTTCAAAGCAAGCACGTGGGCCCCGAAGCCCGGCTTCTCCAAGCCGGTATCCTCCTGGACAACCGTCGGTACAAAGAGGCGGTGACGATGCTGAACGGTTTGCTCAACGACCGCCCGGAAGTTGCTGGGGCAGCACACTCGCTCCTGGCCCGCATCCTCTGGGAGAGCGAATCGTTGGATGCCGAGAAGCTCAAGCAGATCGAGGAACACCGCCGCCAGGCCGCGACCTTGTTGCCGAAGACCGCCGAGGCGTGTTTCCTGCAAGCCATGACCGCCCTTACGGTAAAGGAGCAGCTTGGCGCTCTCGACGAGGCCTTGCGGCTCGACTCGAAGCATTATGAAGCGCGCCGCTTGCGCGCGTTCACGTATTATGCCTCCCGCCAGTACGGCCCCATGAGCGACGATGCTTCCGTGATGGAGGCCCTGCGCGATCGTGACCCCCTCGGGTACTCCCTGCACGCCACGGCCCTGCGCGAGCTGGGCCGCAATAAGGAGGCCATTGCGAAGCATGACGCTGCGCTGGCGCACACGCCCAAGGAGGACCCGCAATACCTCGATCTGGTCACGCAGCGTTTGCAGGCCCTTCTGCGCATGGGCGACTACGAGCGCGTCATGGCAGAGGCCGCGGAGTGCCTGAAGTCCTGGCCGGACAAGCCCGTCTTCCACTACTACATGTTCTGTGCCTTGACGGCCCGAGGCGAGGACCAGAAAGCTGACGCCGTGTTTCGCGAGATCGTGCGGCGCACACCCACCGCGCGGAATGAACTCTGGTTCTGGGCGACGAAATACGTCTTCGACACCTTGGAGGCGGGCCAGTCCTGGCATCGGCCCGGCCACGAGCCGACCGGGGCGGCCTTTCTGCCGCTGGTGGAGGCTGAAGAAACCTATCGCGGTCTATCCGCCAAGGCTCACCGCGTGGTCACGAGTGGGTTCAGCGCCCAATGGTCGCCGAAGGGTAAGAAACTGGCCTTCAGCTTGGGCGTGCACGGCTATAGTGGCGTCGCCCTTTATGATCCGGCCACCAAAGAAACCGAGTTGCTGATCGTTCCCGGCAAGGACCCGCGCTGGTCGCCCGATGGGCGGTATATCGCCTTCGTGCGCGAGTGCCAAGCCCTCCGGCTGGAGGAGTTGACCACTGCCGAACGTAAGGAGCAAATGCGTTGGGCGAGAGATGAAGAAGTCTGGGTGATGAACGCCGACGGCACCGAACCCCGGCGGCTGGCCCGGGGCGGCTGGCCTTCCTGGGGCCAAGACTCTGCGCATCTCTACTTCCAATCGCGTCTGGATGAGGCCCTCTGTTCCATCTCCACTGCAGGCGCGGACGCCGAGCCGAAACGGATCATGGCCTGCGCGAGTCTCTTTCCCTCGGTATCACCGGACAATCAACGCGTGGCGTATCTGGAAGACGGATCCCTTAAAGTCAAGGATTTGGCCGCGCAAACCGTGGTGGCCCAATGGCGGGTGCCTTTCGGCGCCTGGGGCGGACCCGCATGGTCTCCCACGGGCCAGGAATTGTGCCTGGGCACCAGCGGCAGCGTAGGGGATCGGACCGGCTGGTGGATCTACCCTCTCGACAGCAACGAACCGGCCAAGGTTCTGACCAGTCAGATCATGGCTGCTTCCCGGGCTCCGGATGGCACGAAGCTGATTTTCGGTCTCCGTCCGCCGTACTTTGAGCTATGGACCGCCGATCTTGATCCTGCCCTCTCCACCGTCAAAGCCCTGGGTCCGGGGCAGACACTGGCCGAGCACTGGCAGGACATGCTGCGCCTCTACACGCACCGAATCGAGACTGATCCGCAGGATGCCTATGCGTATTCCGACCGGGCGCGATACTACGACTATCGACACGAGCAGGCCAACGCCAGTGCCGACATGAAACGGTGGTCCGCCCTCATGAGTGGCCGGTCGCCGTGGGATTTGTGGTTCGCCACATTGCGCGCCCATCGACGTGTCGTGGACCTGCCATTCGATCGCGAGCTCGTCTTTTCTGCAGAAAGACCCGTCAATAAGATTCCAGTATTATCTATTGCCTTCGGGCAGAAAGGTGGGTGTGACATGAAAGTCTTTGAGATTCCGATGGTTGTTACGTCGTTGCTTGGGTTCGGTCTTCTTGCGAGCGTAGACCCGCCGCCTGCGCACGCGGATTTCGCCTTCGGCAGTCCCACGAATCTGGGCCCGCCAATCGATAGCTCATATGACGAGTATGGGCCTTGCATCTCGCGCGACGGCCTGGAACTCTATTTTAGCCGCGGGGGCCAACTTGGCGATATATGGGTGGCCCGCCGGGCGACCCCGGACAGCGAATGGGGTTCGCCCTCCAAGCTCGGTCCCCTTGTCAGCAGTTCGGCTGACGAATGGGCTCCCAGTGTTTCAGCAGACGGGTTGTCGCTGTACTTCAACTCAAACCGGCCCGGCGGGTTCGGGAATGATGACCTGTGGGTGACGACCCGGACAACAGTGAACAATGACGACTGGGGCACGCCGGTCAATCTTGGTGCAACCGTAAATGGTGCTGCCGCCGAAACCCAACCGTGTATTTCGCCCGACGGACTAGAGATCTATTTCACAAGTGGGCGGCCCGGCGGCTACGGCCGTTTGGACCTGTGGGTGGCTACCCGCGCAGCCGTGCAGGACGACTGGGGCACCCCGGTCAATCTTGGCCCAAAGATCAACACCGCGGCTGACGACTGCTGGGCCGGCACTTCGCCCGACGGCCTAGTGCTTTTCTTCAGTTCCAACCGACCCGGCGGGCTTAGCAGTCTGGACATGTATATGACGAGACGGGCAACGAAGAAGGACCCCTGGGGGGCTCCCCTGAATCTTGGGCCCGTGATTAACGACATAACGTGGCAGTCCGGCTCGAAAGTCTCCGCCGACGGCTCGATGGTCTATTTCATGTGCGGCCGCTCTGGAGGGCTTGGCGCCCTCGACATCTGGCAGGCCCCGATCATCCCTGTCGTGGACTTCAACACCGACGGCAAGGTCGATGAGAAGGACCTGGCTCTTCTGGTGGCTGACTGGGGGAAGAGCAACTCGGTGTGCGACATCGGCCCGTTCGCCTGGGGCGATGGCGTGGTGGACGAGAGAGACCTACGAGTTCTCATGGAATCGTTGATGACACCCGGCCCCAAAGCCTCGGATGTACCATGCGACGTGATCCTGAGTTGGATCTCGCCCTCGTTCGCCCAGACCTGCGACGTCTACTTCGGGACTTCCCAGGAGGCGGTCAAGACGGCCAGTCGGACCAATCCCCAGAATGTGTTGGTCAGCCAGGGACAGGGGGCGAACACCTACGATCCTCCAGGGCTGCTGGAATTCAGCAAGACCTACTATTGGCGCGTGGATTTCGTGATCTCCAGTCCTGCTCCTGCGACCTACCAAGGACCGTTCCTGAAATTCACCACGGAAGCCTATGCGTATCCGGTCAAGAACGTCATCGCCAAGGCCTCCAGTTCGCAAGCCAACATGGGGCCGGAAAAGACCGTAGACGGCTCGGGGCTCGACAAGAACGACGGGCATTCGACGGATGGCAAGGACATGTGGCTCAGTACAGCGACACCGCCACGCTGGATTCAGTACCAGTTCGACAAGGTCTATGCCCTGCACGAATTGTGGGTGTGGAACTCGAATCAAGCAGTCGAGCCTTTCATCGGTTTTGGGGCCAAGACCGTCAAGATCGAGTACTCCACCGATGGGACGAAGTGGACACCCTTGGCTAACGTGCCGGAATTCGCGCGAGCACCCGGCAAGGCTGACTATGTGCACAGCACGACGGTCAGCTTCGGCGGGGTCCCGGCCAAGTACGTCAAGCTGACCATTGAGAAGGGTTGGGGCGCCACGCCCTCTGCCGGCCTGAGCGAAGTGCGGTTCTTCTACATTCCGGACCGATCGACACCCAAACCATAGGATCAGGGCAGAAGTGAAAAGGAAAAGGGTAAAAGGAAGGCGAACGTCTGACCGATAGCTCTCCGACTTTTTACCGTTGACCTTGTACCTCTGATTTTCAACGCCTCACCTGCTTGGCATGAAGGTTAGGGCCGGCGGGCAACGGAGCCGCCGGCCCTGGCTTGTTCTTGCGGATTACACTTCGCAGCGGCATTTCCGCTATGCTCCTGAAGCCGGGCGATGGTAGTCGGTAGGACTCGTAAATTTTACACATGATGCAAAAAAACTCGCACAAACATTTGCATTAGCGCAAAACTATCCGATAATGAAGGCGACAGTGTGCGGGTAAGCCGGCAACGTGAAAATCGCACCAGGAGCGTGTCCACATGGATCGGAACCGATACTTGGTCGACGTCATTATTCGAGATCTCGCGGACAAAATGGTTTTCCTGGGTGGAGCCCGGCAGGTGGGCAAGACCACCCTGGCCCGAAACTTGGTAGGCCCGGCCTTCCGGGATACCGCCTACCTGAACTGGGACAACCGGGAAGATCGTCGCAAGATCTTGAACATGGAGTACCCGGGGACGGCGGAACTGATCGTCCTGGACGAGATCCACAAGTACCGCAAGTGGAAGACCCTCATGAAGGGCGAATATGATGTGCACAAGGGCGAGCGCAAGTATTTGGTCACCGGCAGCGCCCGCCTGAACATCTACCGGCGGGGAGGCGATTCACTCCAGGGACGCTATCATTACTACACGCTTCACCCCTTCTCCCTGGCGGAGGTGATCGGAAGGCCCATCACCGCCGAGGTCTTCCAGGAACTGCCCATTGAGAACGCCAACCACACCGAGGCCATGGACGCCTTGGAACACTTCGGCGGATTCCCGGAGATCTTCCTAAGGCAGAGCGCCCGCGCCCTGCGCCGCTGGCACAACGAGAAGACCGAGCGGCTCTTCCGCGAGGACATCCGCGACTTGCAGGCCATCCGGGACTTGGCCAACCTCCAACTGCTCGGCGACCTCCTGCCCTCGAAGGTCGGCTCGCTACTATCCGTCAATGCCCTTCGCGAGGATCTGGAGGTCAGCCATCGTACGGTCTCCACCTGGCTGGATATCCTGGAGGCCTTCTACTACCAGTTCCGCATCCACCCCTACCAGGGGCGCAAGGTCCGCTCCCTCCGCAAGGAGCCCAAGCTCTATCTGGTCGACTGGTCAGAGGTGCCGGAGCCCGCCGCCCGCTTCGAGAACCTGCTGGCGTGCCACCTCCTGAAGTATGTCCAGTATCTGTACGAACACGAAGGGTATCGGACGCAATTGTCGTTCCTCCGCAATGTGGACAAGAAGGAGGTGGACTTCCTGGTGACCGTGGACAACCGTCCCTGGTTCTGCGTGGAGGCCAAGTACCAGGATCAGGCCCTCTCGGACCACCTCAGCTACTTCCAGGAGCGTCTGAACATCCCCTATGCCTTCCAGGTGATCCGGACTCCCGGGATTGACGCGGTGCGTCGTGGCCTACGCCTGATCTCCGCCGACCGATTCCTGGCCGCGCTGGTATGACTCCGGGACCGGATACCCGAAACGTCACATTCAATTCCCCGCTGCTGCCCGTTTGGGACGCGCAGCCAGGCATGCCACGCTGGATCGAGTTGTCACACCCGTTCTCAGGGATTCTTGCCCAGGGGATCGTACCAGCGTTTGGGGACGTCGGCGCCGGTGGTTTCATTGAGGCGGCTGACGTGGGTGTCCAGCCAGAGCATGTTGAGGGTGCCGCCGGTCTTGAACTCGCCCCGGGCCCGCATGTTGTGGCGGAAGATCCCGCGGTACCAGGGAGCCCGGGGGGCGCCCGGGCGGTAGTGCGTCAGATTCACACCCGTGGGGCTGGGACAGAGCATGTCTGTATTGGTGGCCCGGTTGCCGTTTTCGAGCCGGGGCTCCACGTGGTCGTGGGCGAGGAGGATCTCCGCCGGATGCGGCAGGCGCGTGACGTTCTCCTTGGTGAGCCACCCGTTGATGGCAAAGGCCGAGGTGTAGATCAGCTTGGGATCGCCGTTGTACAGCATCTCTTTCGCGACCATTTCGCAGAAGTTGCGCCAGGCGGGACAGCCGAACAGCTTCCGCTCCTTGATGTAGTCAAAGAAGATGATCCCCCAGTACGCACGTGAGGCATCCGCCCGGAGGGGGTTGCCCTGGCTATCCCACCAGAGATGCCCGTTGGTACTGATGGTGAAGGTGTGCAGATCGGGCATGGTCTGCTCATGGTCCTGGAGGTACATGCTGATCCCGAGCCCCACGCCCTTGAGGTGGGCTTTGCAGACGGTGTCGCGGGCCTGATCCCTGGCCCTCCCCAGCGCCGGCAACAGAATGGCCAGCAGCAGCGCGATCACCGCGATGACGACCAGTAGCTCGATCAGCGTGAATCCGTTCCGGCGTTGCATGTGAGGAATCCCCTGTGTGCCCGACGTCACTGCGCCGTGTGATGATCAGTCTACAGCCGGGCCCAGGCAAAATCAAGCAGCGTCATGCCAGGATTGGCCCGCTATCGGTGCAGCGAACAGGTATCGTCCGACGGTGGCGAAGCTCGGCTTGTCTGTTTGGAGTCCCGTGTTTGCGCGGTCCTCAACCGACTGAAGGCCAAGCTCCGAATGGTCCCCCAATTCCACCCACCACATTGGGATGGCCGCAGTACTACAAAATACAGTCAACGCTCCAGCACCAGGGCCAGCTTCAAGGCCCAGTCGATTTGGGATCGCGTCCCGCCGTCCGGGAAGGCAGGGATCAGGAGCCCCCCTTGGCTGTCGGCCTCCAATGTCCCCGCGTCGGTCCAAGCACCGGTCCGTGGGTTGAACCAGCGGGCCTGATAGCGACCGGCAGTCGCGCCGGCGAGGGTCGCTTGCGGACAATCCTTCTCGAAGTAAATCAAAAAGAGCTTTCTATCGTCGGTTCTCGCACAGTAGGCCCAGCCGATGAAGTCCTTCTCCGGTCCCGAGCGATGCGGCTGAACCAAATCGGCCTGCGGCACGAGGTCCTGATAGGCGCGGCCTTCGGACAGGATGAAGGAGGCCAGATGACGCATCTGGGCGGCGGACTCCCATTGCATCACGTCCCAGATGTGGGTCTTCGCGACCGGCTCGACGTTGCCGCCCCAGAGGCCGCCATCCCAGTCGCCGGCGCCGTAAATGTGGCCGCCGAGCCCGCCGGAAAGGACACTGCCGTACATCGCCGAGCGACAGTACAGGGGCGAGGGCAGATCAGCGCTCCCCTCCCCTACCCCGTTCGCATCCCGCCGCCGGCCCGCCTGCTCCATCCCGGCGTAGTACGGCTCGCCGTTGATTCCCGGCACGGGCGGACTTGTGCGAAAGACCTCCGTAAGCTGCTCGTAGCTGTTGTGCGTGCGCTGGCCATTGCCGATTTGATGGAACGTCAGCCATTTGGCCTTGTCTGTGTGCCCGAAGTTCTTCAGCGACGAGGAACTCGGGTTGCAGCCGGCGAGCGTGCCGAAAGGCGGCGGGCCGTACTTCTCAATCACCGCATTGGCGGCGGCGTTCCAATCGTCGGCCGGCACCGTTGCTCCCAGCGAATCCAGATGGATGGGGCTGAAGAAACAGATATTTGCATGATACCGGCTCCAGATGTACCGGATATAGCGCGTGTACGAGTCCGGCCAATCGTGGTACTTCTTCCACGCCTGCCCGATGTCCCGGCGGGCCACCTCGATGAAGGGGATCATCCCGTGGGCGTTCAGATAATCGATCTTACGGTCGAGGTTGCGGAAGTAGGCGGGATTGAGGCGATCCAGGTCGGGAAAGACGGTCTCGAAGCCAGGAATCCGGCCGGGAAAGAGAAAGGCCCGGTTACCGTCCTCGTCGTGCATATCCTTGGCGCTCTGGGTGCCGGCCTGCGACCAGGCCGAGCGTAAGACTGTGCCGTCAGAAGTTTGCAGATGGGCGGGCTTGCCGTCATTAGCCCAGTTCGGGAAGGCCGCGATCATGGCGATACAGTTGAAGCCCTGCTCCCGGCGGAAGCGGACATAGTCCTGGAAGCCGGCGTTCGGCCCTATCGGTCGCGGCGTGCGCTCGTCATGCCAGGGATAGCGGAACGTCCCAACCGACCACCACGTGTCGCCCAGGAGAAAGAACGGCGTCCCATCGGCGTGCTCAAACGCATGACCGTTCGCCGTGGGCCGAACCATCCCGCGCCGGCACGGGTTGTCTTCCTGCTCGAGTTTCGACCACGTCTCCGCCTGGAACGCGCCGGTTTTGCCGTTGAGACCCGCGTCGTCCTGGTTTGACCCGCTCACCCAAGTCCACAAGCCCGGCCCGGTCGCCAGGACCCGCACGCGGAAGGTATTACCGCCATCCCAGAAGCCATGGCAGCGTCTTTTGAATCCGGGGCCCGTCAAGTCCACCCAGACCAGGACCTCCTTGTAGGGGTTCTCATCGGAATTCTGTGCTTGCAGCGTGACTTCCACCTTCTGCCAGACGTGATACGCCGCGGGCTCAGCGTGGAGCGTGCCGGCGCCCAAGGCGAGGGCCGCCAATGACAAGAACGATCTCACACGACTGGTCATCATGCTTCTCTCCTTCCTCGATTATAGAACTTCGCGGGCGGCAACCTCGGAGCGCCGGTCCTCCAGAGAGTCCAGCCAATTGTGCCAGGCTTCTTTGTAGGTATCGCCCGAGAGCAGGAAACCCTCATTGTGGCTCCCGATAAGTTCGACAAAGCGCTTCGGCTCATGGGCCGCCTCGAAGAGCCGGACACCGAATTCGAACGGCACCAATTCATCATTACGGCTATGCATCGCCAGCACGGGGCAACGAACGTCCCGGAGGTGGGCCACCGTGTCATAGCGATACAGGAAACGGGCGAACCACCGCACCGGCAGATACGGGTAGAGCCCGGCGGCCATGTCCAAGTAGGAGGTGAACGCACTTTCAACCACCAGACCGCGACAGAGCACGCGGCCCGCAAGGTGAGCGGCGATGCTGCCGCCGAGGGATCGGCCGAGCAGAACGACCTGTTCCGGCCGTACCCCCCTTGCGCCTGTCAGCCAATGGTAGGCCGCCTGGGCATCGAGGTAAGTCCCGGCCTCGCTGGGCCGGCCGGCGCTGCGGCCGTAGCCGCGATAGTCGAACACGAGACAACTCAACTCCAGGTCGTGGAAGAGTTGCAGGCTGTCGAGCAGATACGATATGTTCCCGCCGTTGCCGTGGCACAAAAGAACGGTATAGGCTGACTTCTTGGCCGGGACATACCAGCCCGTCAGCTTGACGCCGTCGGCGCTGCGAAACGTAACCTCCTCGGACTCCAGCCCCAGAGCGCCGGGCGTGCTGGTGATCTCTCGAACGGGACAATACAACAGCCGGGGCTGCAGGAACAGCAGTGCCAAGCCCCAGACGACATAGAACATAACCAGGACCGCAATCAGATATAGCAGCAGCGAAGCCATGGACACGGCGCATTTTAGTTTGCCCGACCACGGCGCACAAGCTACAATTCGCCTGTGATCCAGAGAAGAGCTACGACAACAGTGCCGGTCGGCGCGATCAAGCTCGGTGCCGGCAACCCCATCGTCGTCCAATCGATGACGAAGGTCCCTACCACGGATATCGATCGATGCGTCCAACAGATCGAGGATCTCGTGCGGGCGGGGTGTGCGCTCGTCCGCGTCGCTGTGCCGCGCCCGGCGGACACCGCGGCGTTCGCGCAGATCGTGCGGCGGGTGAGCGTGCCGCTGGTCGCGGATATCCACTTCAGTCCCGCGCGGGCCATCGAGGCCATCGAGGGTGGGGCCGCGAAGATCCGTTTGAATCCGGGTAATATCAAGAGTCGCGACGAGATTCACCGGATTATCGATGCGGCCAAGTTGCACCAGGTGGCGATTCGCGTCGGGGTCAACGAGGCGAGTATCCGGGACCTCACCAAAGAGCCGGTCCCGTTTGCAGAGCGGGTCGACCTGATGCTCGGCGAGATGCGGCAGTATGTGCAGCTCTTCGAAAATCGGGGTTTCGACCGGATCGTTCTGAGCGCCAAGACCAGTGATGTCCTGCGGACGGTTGAGGTCAACCGGCGGATCGCCGAGTCGTTCCGCTATCCAATCCACCTCGGCCTGACGCACGCCGGTCTGCCGGAAGACGCGCGGATTCCCTCCGCGGTCGCACTGGGCACGCTGCTGGCGGAAGGGATCGGCGACACCATCCGAGTCAGCGCCGCCGGCGATCCCGTGATCGAGACCCAAATGGCGGTGGAGATTCTGGTCTCTCTGGGCTTGCGCGAGCGCCGCCGACCCGAGTTGGTCGTCTGCCCTACGTGCGGCCGGACCGAGATTGACGTCGTCACGCTGGCGCGCCGAGTGGAAGAGGCGCTGCGCCAAGTGGAGCAGCCTTGCCGCGTCGCGGTGATGGGTTGCGTAGTCAACGGCCCCGGCGAAGCGGCAGACGCCGATGTCGCCGTCTGTGCGGGCAGGGACAAGGCGACCCTCTACCGCAAGGGTCAGAAGATCGCCACGGTGCCGGAAGCCGAGATCATCCCGAGGCTGCTCGACGTGCTGGCCTCGTGGTAGCGAGGATTGCCGAGGGAGGTTTGGC
>CAYHAJ010000056.1:0-8211 GCA_964354535.1 uncultured Pirellulales bacterium | reverse complement strand
ATCCTGGGCAGTTTTCCGCGCGCGATGGAGTTGCTGTAGCAGAGTTGGCTCCGGAGACCGGGGCGGATGGGGAGAATATAGGAGAAAAAATGAGAAAACCGTTTGTGGCTGGGAATTGGAAAGAGAACACGGACAGCCGCTCCAGCGTGGAATTAGCAAAGGCAGTCATGGCGGGCTCTGCGGGGCTTGCCAGAGAGAAGGTAACGGTGGCCGTGATTCCGCCGTTTGTATATCTGCAATCGGTGGTGCAGGCGGTCAGCTCTTCCGGCGTGGCCATGGGCGCCCAGGATGTTTACTTCGAGCCGAAGGGGGCCTTCACCGGCGAGATCAGCCCCGCCATGCTCAAGGATGTCGGTTGCACCTATGTTCTGTGCGGGCACTCCGAGCGGCGTCATGTCCTCGGCGAGTCGGATGAGCTGGTGGGCAAGAAGGTCATGGCGGCCATCGGCGGGGGGCTGTTGCCCATCCTGTGCGTGGGCGAGCTGCTCCAAGAGCGGGATGCCGGAAAGACGGAGCAGGTGGTCGCCCGGCATCTGAAAACCGGCTTGGCGGGTCTGCACGCCGACAAGGCGGCGGCGGTGACGATTGCGTACGAGCCCGTTTGGGCGATTGGGACCGGCCGGACCGCCACGCCGCAACAGGCCCAGGAAGTTCATGCGTTTATCCGCGAGCTGTTGGCCAAGATGTACGACGCGAACCTGGCTCGCGAAATCCGCATTCAGTACGGTGGGTCGGTCAAGGCCGACAATGCCAAGGAGCTGATGGCCCAGGAGGACGTGGACGGCCTGTTGGTCGGCGGGGCCAGTCTGAAGGCGGATGAGTTCGTCAAAATCATTCAGGCGGCGGCCTGAAAACGTAGGTACTCGGATATTCGACGACAAGATGGTTTGTTTTTAGGGCGTAGGTATGACTGTTCTACCACTGTTGGCCGTTAGCCTCATCATGAAGTTCGTGGCCGTGCTGTTCGTGCTGGTCTCGATCATCCTGATCCTGATCGTTCTGATGCAGAAGGGACGCGGCGGCGGCCTGAGCGGCGCGTTCGCCGGCGGCATGGCCAGTGGTCTGCTGGGCTCCAAGACCGGCGACTTCCTGACCTGGGTGACGGTCGGCCTGGTTTCCGTCTTCCTGGTCTTGGCGGTTGTGATGGCCCGGTACTACAAACCGCAGGTCCGGTACGGCACGAGCCTGCCCCAGACGACTCAGCAGCCGGTGCCTTCGGGACAACCGGCCACGCCGCAGACCGGTACGGGCGGGCAAACCGCCCCGGCGGCTCCGGCCCCTGCGCCACAGCCGGAGGCGACCCAGCCGTCGGCTCCCGCAGGCCAACCGTCTATGCCACAGCCGGACGCGAGCGGTGCTCAGCCGGCTCCGAGTGCCGATACGGGCAAAACCGGCGGCTAAGGCGGCAATGCTGCCTGGGAGAGTGCAGGACAATGCTCAACAGCATGACCGGATACGGCGAGGTGGCCGGGGAATTCGACGGGGTGTCCTATGCCGTCGAGATCAAGGCCGTCAACAACCGCTATCTCAAGACGATCGTCAAGTTGCCGGAGGGGACCGCCTTCCTGGAAGATGAGATCGACAAGGAACTGCGCCGCTGCCTATCGCGGGGCACGATCAACTATGTGCTACGGCTCAAGGCGGTTTCGGCCAATGCCTTGTTTGAAATCGACGAGACCACGTTGCGATCGTTGGTCGTGAAGCTCGGCGCCATCGGTTCCTCCGTCGGTGTCCAGGGGTCCATCGACCTGGCGAGTCTGCTGAATCTGCCGGGGATCGTTCAGCCGATCACGCCGGACGAGGAGCAGAGCGCCCGGATCAAGGAGTTCGTGTTGCGGCTGACCGCCGAGGCCCTGGAAAAACTCAAACGGATGCGGGAAGCGGAAGGCGCCTTCCTCGAAGCGGACCTGAAGAAACATTGCGACGCGATCCAAAAGGAGTTGGAGACCGTCCGCGAGTGCAGCGGGTCGGTGACCCAGGATTACGCCAAGAAGCTGCGCAAACGCGTGGACGAGCTGCTGGCGGAGGCCAAGCTCAAGCTGGACGAGCAGACCCTGGCGCGGGAAGTGGCGATCCTGGCCGACCGGTCGGACATCTCGGAGGAGATCACCCGCCTGGATGCCCACCTGCAGCAGTTCGCGCAGATCTGTCAGACGGATGGTCAGGCGGGCCGCCGGCTGGATTTTCTCAGCCAGGAGATGCTCCGCGAGGCCAATACGGTGGCCAGCAAGGCCGGCGACGCCCGTATCGCCCGGGCCGTGGTGGACATCAAGTGCCTGATCGAGCGGCTCAAAGAGCAAATCCAGAACGTGGAATGACCCAGAAACAGGACCAGCAAACGAAACGGGGCAAGCTGGTGATGATCAGCGGCCCCTCGGGAGTGGGCAAGAGCACGATCACCCGGCAGCTTGTGGCGCGGCGGAAAGACGCGTACTTGAGCGTCTCGGTGACGACGCGGCCGCAGGCGCCGAGCGAACAGAACGGCCGGGAGTACTGGTTCCTCTCCCGGGAGGAGTTTCACAAGCGGATCGAGGAGGGCTCGCTGCTCGAGTACGCGGAGGTCTTCGGGAACCTGTACGGCACGCCCCGTGACAAGACGGAAGAGGCGCTGGCCGCCGGCAAGATCGTGATCCTGGAGATCGACGTCCAGGGGGCCCGGCAGGTGAAGGAGATCTATCCGCAGGCGACGATGATTTTCATTCTGCCGCCGAGCACCAGAGTGCTGGCCGAGCGGCTGGGCCGGCGTGGCCGCGAGAGCGGGGAGGTCGCCGCCCGCCGGTTGGGCGGCGCCAGCGGGGAGATCTCCGCCGCTTGGCAGTACTATGATCACATGGTGGTTAACGATGATCTGGAGCAGGCCATTAACGAGGTCATCCAGATCCTCGAACGCGCGCCGCGAATTGATGCCGAAGTTCCTAAGGACCAAGACAACATCGGAGACGAATAATGCTGGAAGACCTCAAGAGCGAAAAGATTGTGAGGAAGGTCGGCGGCCGGTTCAAGCTGGCGGCGCTGATCCAAAAGCGGATGCTCGAGCTGCTGCAGGGCTCTCGGCCTCTGATCGAAGACACCGAGGGCATGACGATGATGGAGATCGTCGTGCAGGAGATCCTGCAGGACAAGATCGCGATTGATGAGACGGTCTACGAGCGCAAGGTCAAGGCCGAGGCGGAGGCCCGGGCCGAGGATGCGGAGCGGGCGTTCGAGAAACGGACCTTGTGAGTGAGTCATGGATGCGGGAGTGCTCCAGGACCGGAATATTCTGCTCGGTGTCACGGGCGGGATCGCCGCTTATAAAGCGGTGGACTTGGCCAGCAAGCTGACGGCGGCGGGGGTCCACGTCCGCACCGTGATGACCGACAGCGCCTGCCAACTCGTAGCCCCCAAGAGCTTCGAGGCGGTGACCGGTGGGCCCGTGTTTACGTCTCTGTGGGATAACCCGCAGGGCCATCAAATGTCGCACATCGCCTTGGCCGATTGGGCGCAAATCGTGGTGGTCGCGCCCGCGACCGCCGACATCATGGCCAAGGTCGCCAACGGCATCTGCGACGATCTGCTCAGCACGGTCCTGTGTACGTGCTGGGCCACGCCGACGCTTTTCGCTCCGGCGATGAACACACGGATGTGGGAGAACCCGGCCACGCAGCGCAACGTGGAATCCCTGCGGGCCAGGGGAGCGAAAATGATCGGCCCATGCGCCGGACGCTTGGCCTGCGGCACGGAGGGTATGGGCCGAATGGCCGAGCCGCAGGAGATTCTGGCGGCCCTTGAGCAGATGGCGAGCGAGCACAAGAAAGTGTGACCTGTACGACTCCGGGTGGCACGCCCAAGCGCGGCTTGAGCGTGTCTTCCTGGGCCACGGAGCGTACCCAAGCGAGCACGGTCAAACACGTTTTGGCCGTGCCCCTCAGAGCAGAGCCTACGAGGTTCGGCACATACAAAGCCTGACGATGGTCTTATCGCGTGTGGGGTGCGACATGCGGTTTCTAATAACGGCGGGGGGCACACGAGAATACCTTGATCCCGTCCGATTCCTCTCCAACGCCAGCAGTGGCAAGATGGGCTATGCTCTGACCCGCGCCGCGTTGAAGACCGGGCACAAGGTGACGCTCATTACCGCGCCGACCGCGCTTCAATCGCCGACGGGCGCGGATGTCGTCCGCGTGGAAAGCGCGGCCGAGATGTTCGAAGCGGTCAGGAAGCACTTGGCCGGATGCGATTGCCTGATCATGGCCGCCGCCGTGGCCGACTATACCCCGGCTCATCCTTCGAAAACGAAGCTCAAGAAGCGAGCGGCGAAGCTCACGCTGGAACTGAAGCCTACGCCGGATATTCTCAAATGGGCCGGGCGACAGAAGAAACCTGGGCAGATTCTGGTCGGCTTCGCTCTGGAAGACCAAGACCTGCGGACCAACGCCGCGCGGAAAATGCGCGCAAAGAACCTCGACATGATGATCGCCAACACCCCCGCCGCCATCGGCGCCGGAAGCTCGACCGTGCACATCAAAACGACAGGCTCCGACTGGATGCAGATCCGTGATACGAGCAAGATTGCCATTGCCAAGCGAATCATAGCTCTGATCGAGAGGGGAGAGGGCAAATGAACCAGGACCATGCAAGCGACAAGCCGTCAGGAAAGATTGACCACCGACAAATCACCACCTATCTCAAGTATTGCAGTGACAATGTCGATGTGATCGAGGGGATATTTGAAAAGCACAGGATTCGCTTCACTCAGCCCGCGGCTCTCAACGATCCTCTTGAATTCAATCCAATCATCCGGTTTCATCACGACGGCCGCAACTATACGCGATTCGTCTTTGACGGGGTTGTCTTTCCGAGTGAGGAAGAAAGACTACGATTTCATATTATTGAGAGTCAGTTGAACCGTTTCGGAGTCCTCTCACTTACGAAGGTCCGCGATTCATTTGACATGTGGAGCCGCTATGCGAACGGCCACAGGGGCTTTCTCATTGAATTCAAGGAGGATTTCAACAGGCACCCATCCATGCGGTCAAAGGACGGCCAAGAATATGAAGTTCGTAAAGTCACATACGTGGATGAGTACGAGGTCAATGTAGACGATCTCGTCGACGAACACGGGCAGTTCCTCCTGGACACAGTCAACGAGCAGATGTTTTTCACGAAAACCTCCCGCTGGGTGCATGAGGAGGAGTGGCGTCTGGTCCGTCCCTTGGCAGACTGCTCAACCTGGACGCCATTGACTGACAAAGTACATCGCGATAGGCGAGTCCACCCATTTGAGTTTTCATTGGATTGCGTTCTATCCCTTACGTTCGGTGCATGCATGGCGGGCAGCGATAGACGAAGGATCATGGAGGCGTGCAAAGGCACAGGTATTGAATTCCATCAGGCGTGCGTAGGCACAGACCAGAAAGACAGGTGGGGTTATCCAGGAGAGGTAGGCATCGACACGCCAAAGGATTGGAGCAGCCTTCTTGACGGGGATCTTTGTATGGTGCGCGAATTAGAGTACATCAAGAAATACGCCGAGCCGCCCAGTGGGATAAAATCTGTGAAGGAGTTGCCGTACTCCAAGGACAAGGAATTCGTCGAGGTTATCTACCAGAAAGGCAAAGCCCGGCGTAACCGACAGAATGGGGCCGGCTGACCGGCCGCAGGAGGGACGGGGCATGGGTAGAGTAGCATTAGGAGCAAAAGGAAGCGACAACGCAGGAGATCGTATGTGGTGAAAGACGCCTCGCAAGCGTGGACAAAGGGCGCGGTCTTTCGGTAGAGTATGGGCATGACGACCAAAGAGATCGCACTGGGAATCGTCGAACAACTCTCTGAAGACGCCTCTTGGGAGGCTATTCAGGCCATGCACGGACCGGAAAGCCGAGGAAGGGAGAATGGGACAATGCGACGAATGATTGAGACTGCTGTCTTGCTGGTGGTGTGTCTATTGACGACAAGCGTTGCGGCCGAGCGGCCGGTGTACCCCGTCAGGGTCAGCGACAATGGGCGGTACTTCGTGGATCAGAAGGGGACGCCCGTCTTCTGGCTCGGGACGACCCAGTGGCAGCTCTTTCGGGAGTACAAGATCGAAGACGTCCGCACGATTCTGGAGAAAACGGCGGACAAAGGGTTTGTCTTCGCGCAGGTGATGCTGGCGGGCGTCGGCGACGGCACGAAGCCCAATGTATATGGCGAGAAGCCTTGGATCAATGACAACCCCCTAACGCCGAACGAGGCCTATTTCAAGAACGTGGACGGCGTGCTCCAGATTGCCCGCGAGAACGGTGTGAATATTTCGCTGAGTCTGTACCATCAGCGCTGGCGCAAGATCATTACGGCCCAGAATGGCCGAGCCTGGGCGAGATGGCTGGCGCAGCGGTATAAGGACATGCCCAATATCGTTTGGTCCATGTCGCCGGAGGCGAAGAAAGAGTTTGTCCCTGTCCTCCGCGAGATGGCGGCTGGCCTGCACGAGGGCGACGGCGGTTATCACCTCATCACGTTCAAGCCTGACCCGGCGCCGTACTCCTCCAGCTTCATTCACGAGGAGCCCTGGCTGGATTTCGACTGCATGCAGACGTGGAAGAGCGTCGAGCTGATCTATCCGATGGTGACCCACGACTACAACCTCAAACCCACTAAGCCGGTCTTGATGGGTGAGGGAGCCTACGAACACGGCTCGGAATATGGCTTTGACGTAAGTCCCTTGTGGATTCGCCGACAGGCCTATTACTCGTATCTGGCGGGTGCTCACCACACCTACGGTCACAACGATAGCTGGCGGGTCCTGCCCACGTGGAAAGAAGCTCTCGACGCCCCCGGCGCGGTGCAGTTGCGAATCCTCAAGAAGGTCTTCCTGGGCCTGAGCGAATGGTGGCATCTCGTTCCAGACCAGTCGATCTTTGCTGTCGGTGGTCAGATCCAGGGCCAAATTCTGAACCTCTCCGCCCGGCACAAGGACGGCCAATGGATCATGGTCTATCTCGGCGGTAAAGCCTCTTTCTCGATCCACATGGACAAGATCGCTGCCGCGAAAGTCAATGCCCGCTGGATGGATCCGAAGACCGGCAACTCCACCGCAGCCGGAAGCTTCGCGAACACAGGCACGCAGTCCTTCGCCACTCCCGAGGGCTGGGAAGACGCCATTTTGATCCTTGCTCCCTCGCGCCCATGACACGCCCGGGCTGATCGTCGGGTGTCACGCCCAAGCGCACAGATTGTGTCACAATTCTGATGGATAGAGTCTTTCTTTTTTTGTGCCGGGAGTATATCAGGGACGCCGAGGTGTTGGAAAGGAGTCCCCCGATGGCATTTCGGCAATCCCAGCGTCATCAGCAGATGTTCTTGCCCCCCACCATTGAGGAGTTCGTCACCGCGGACGATCCCGTGCGGGCCGACGATGCCTTCGTGGACGCGCTCGATTGGCGGAGCTTGGGCATCGACGCCGATCCGCACCAGGCCGGCTGTCCGGCCTATCCGCCCACGATCCTGCTCAAGATCCTCGTCTATGGTTACTCCTACGGGATTCGCAGCTCGCGGAAGCTCGAACGCGCGCTGGGCCACCATCTCTCCTTTCTCTGGCGGGCCGGAGGTCTCAAGCCGGACTTCAAGACCATCGCCCGCTTTCGCCGGAAGAATCGCCAGGCTCTCAAAGGGGTGCTGCGGGACTGTGCCCGTTTGTGCCTCAAGCTCGGGGTGATCGCCGGCAACACCTTGTTCGTCGACGGCAGCAAGTTCCGCCCCAATGCCCGCAACAGCCAGAGTTGGACCGCCGCCCAATGCGAGGAGCACCTGCGGCAGATCGACCAGCGGATCGAGGAGATTCTCCACGAGTGCGAGCGGGTTGATACCCAGGAGGCCGGGCAGGAGTCTTTGGTTCATCTCCAAGAGGAGTTGGCCCAGCAGCGGGGACGCCAGGAGCGGATCGCCACGGCCCTGAAGCAGTTGCCGGAAGAAGACCTCGCACGGGTCAACCTCACCGACCCAGACGGTGCGCCGATGCGCGGCCGCCAGGGCTCGCACGCGGGCTACAACAGCCAGATCGTGGTCGATGAGCAGCACGGCTTGATCGTGCCGGCGGAGATGGTTTCCGACCAGAACGATCGCCAGCAGTTTGCCCCGCAGAGGGCGGCGGCCGCGGAGACGACCGGGAAAACTCCCGAGGTCGCGGGGGCCGACAACGGCTACTACCGCGGGGAGGAACTGGAGCCGATGACGGCGGTGGCGACGCAG
>CAYHAJ010000055.1:0-3182 GCA_964354535.1 uncultured Pirellulales bacterium | reverse complement strand
TTTCTTATAGTCGCTCCAGGTGATGATCACCTTCTTATCGAGCGTCATGGACTTGCTGACCGGGGCGAGGGCATAGGAACCCTTATCGTTCGCGTAATCGACATCCATCCCCAGCACCGCGCCATCGGCGGAGAAGGAGTGGCAATTGCCGCATACCGGCAAGTTCTCCAGGACAATGGGCGGCGGCTCCACGGACGAGATGGTCCCGAAACGCCAGCGAATGGTCGAGGGGTCCTTGACCGCCTCCGCAAACGGCAGATTTACTTCCCGATAGAACAGCGGGGCTCCCACTTTGTCGGAAGACGTCCGGATCGTGACACTCCCGGCGGACAGGACCTCCGCCGGCGCCTGGCGATTGATCCCGATGATGGTCACCACCGCTGGCCCCTCCAGAGACCATCTCTTGATCCCTTCCCAGACCTGCGGCACCGGTCGCCACTCGGCCTGCTGGGCAAAACTGTTGAGGCGTCCCTGGCCGTCGGGAAACTCGATCGTAACCAGCCACAGATTCGCTTGGGGGTTCTCATCCTTCCAGCGCAGAACCGGCGCGCTGATCTCCGGCGGAAACAGGGTCCCCTCCAGCGGGTATTCGATCACCACCCGGCCCGGCGGTGTCCCCTTGGCCAGAGAGTCCAGCACCTGCTGAGGGTCCATCCCCGTCCCGCGCAGAAAGAGAATTCCCAGACAGGTGGCGCCAATGACGCCCGCCGCCCCGGTTCCCCACAGGAAGTTTCGCACGGACTTTCGCACAGGTTCCTGACTCGGCCTCCACAATCCACCGGCGGGCGCTTCGCACGCGGCTCCCCGATGGATTCGCCGGAGCGTCGCGAGCCCGTCCCCTAAACAGTAACACAATTCCGGCGGTGATTACAACGAAATCCTCTTCCAGGAGGCCTTGACGATTGCCTCCTGGCCCAGGACCCAAAAGACCCCGGGACTCCTCGGCGAATACGCCCGGCTGAACTTCCCAGGAGGGATTTCTTGACAGCCGATTGTGAAGCATCGACAATCAGGGCGTTGTGGTTCGGTCCGCAGGCACCGGGAACCCACGAGAGGATCGCTCGGGAACCTCGGATGGTCTTGTGGTGAGGAATCCGTGTTCCTTCGGTTTGTGGCGGAGACATAAGGCACCAGATGCGCTCTCCTGAACGGCGACACGCGATCAGATTAGTCCCGCCGGTGCTGGCCCTGATTTCGGTTCTTTTTCTGTGTGCCGCACTTCTATGGCCTCGCCTTGACGGTCGCACCGGACGCATCGAGTTAGAGGCCCGGGCTCTTTCCGGCGGTCCGCCGGCTGCCGATGACTCCCCCGAGGTCATTGATTTTCGTTACACGCCCAGAGAGTGGCAGGTGTGCATCGGGTTTCCCGATGATCCCCACAAGACTATGGTGAGATCCGACGGCAGTCTGTGTTACGACTACAGTGAGGGGGGATACTTCGATGGATACGACATATGCCTGGCAGCTTCGATGGAGACGACAGGCGAACGGGGGGTTCCGTATTACTACTTGTTCAAATCTCGTTTTCCTGCGCAAATTTCTGGCGATGAGGATCGTAAACCAGTGGAAGACAAAGGATTATGTCTCGCGCAGAGACGCAGTGACGCTGGCTGGGAAAGACGGCTGTTGTACCTCTGATCTCTGCGCCTCCGCGCCTCTGCGCGAGTGGTATTTGGTTGCGGCCGAAAGCCGCGCTGGGCGATTCGTGCCATTCGTTGTTTCGATGTCCTTTCCTACCGGGGACTTATATGACCTTCGTTGAAAATGCTTGCCAAGAAAACAAGATGTTGCGCCTTTGCAGTGCGAAGAAGAAATGACGAGGAACGAGACAGGGGAACCCTCTTGGAAACATCATTTCGGCGCTCTTGGCGTCTTGGCGAAAGTGAGATTATCAGCGTTTATCTGCGTTCATCTGCGGTTTCAGAAGTGATTATGGCTTGATTCGGGATCGGAGGATTGGAGACCATGAGAACACTGCTTCTTATGTTGACTACGTGCCTGTTTGTCCTGCCGGCTTATGCCAAATACAGCGGGGGCAGCGGCACGGCCCAGGATCCGTACCAGATCGCCACGGCCGCCGATCTGATCGCCCTCGGCGAGGATCCCAACGACTACGACAAGCACTTCATCCTGACCGCCGACGTCGACCTGGACCCCAACCTCCCCGACCGAAAGGTCTTCGACGAGGCTGTCATTGCTGAAGCTGTTGGCGGCCCTTGGGACAATTTCTTCACCGGTGTCTTTGACGGCAATGGACACACAATCTCGCATGTGACGATCAAGGGTAACGCCTATCTGGGCCTGTTTGGCATATTGGCCTCTGCGGCTGAGGTCAAGAACCTGGGGATAGTGGATGCACATATAACTGGCTCACGCCATGTCGGAGGCTTGGTGGGGTGGAACTACGGTGTTGTCGACCATTGCTACAGTAGTGGGACAGTGAGTGGCGGTTGGTCAGTCGGCGGGCTTGCGGGAGGCAGCGGCGGTTCTGTAAGCCAGTGCTACAGTAGCGCGGTGGTCCGTGGCGATGACCGTGTCGGCGGTCTCGTGGGGCAGAGCATCGGCGCTGTAACCCGCTGCCATAGCACGGGTGCAGTCAGTGGGAGTAGGGATGTCGGCGGGCTGGTGGGGCTCACCTGGGATACTGCCGATGTGACCCAGTGCTACAGCACCGGCGCGGTCAGTGGCACTGGTCGATGGTCCAATATCGGCGGATTAGTCGGGTGGAACAACTACGGCACCGTGACCCATTGTTACAGTACCGGTGCGGTCAGCGGCACTGGTGAATGGTCCGATAGTGGCGGATTGGTCGGGCAGAACGACTACGGTACTGTGACCCATTGTTACAGCACCGGCGCGGTCAGCGGCACTGGACAGAATTCGGCTGTCGGCGGGCTCGGGGGGTACAGCGATGGTACTGTGACCGAATGCTACAGCACCGGTGCGGTCAGCGGCAAGGGGGTGGTCGGCGGGCTGGTGGGGAGAGGAACTGGCGTCTTGCGCAGCGTCTGGGATGTAGAGGCATCCGGCTGTTCGGGAAACATCGGTGGGCTGGGTTTAACCACACGGGAGATGATGGACCCCTCTGTACTCGGGTTGAACGGCTTCGGCAACGACCCGAACTGGGTTCTCGATGCGGGACGCGATTATCCCCGACTGGTCTGGGAAGAGACGCTGGGCAC
>CAYHAJ010000054.1:0-3825 GCA_964354535.1 uncultured Pirellulales bacterium | reverse complement strand
GGCGGGACGGAGCCGGAGATCACGGTGCTGGGCAATGGGGTATCGATCGCGGATGGGGATACGACTCCGGACAGTGCCGATCACACGGACTTTGGCTCGGTCGCGCAGGGGGGCACGGCTCTCAGCCGGGTCTTCGCGGTCCGCAATGATGGCGTGGCCCTGCTGACGCTGGGGGCGGTGGCGGTTCCGGCGGGCTATACGCTGACGGAAGCTCTGTCGAGTAGCCTGGCTCCGGGAGCCTCGGATAGCTTCACCGTCCAGTTGGATACGGTGACGGCCGGGACTAAGACGGGGGATATCACCTTCACGAACAATGACGCGGACGAGAACCCGTTCGCCTTTGCGATCACCGGGACGGTCGATGGCTGTATTCCCTGCGATATGAACTGGGATGGGTTCGTCAGCATCATCGGGGATGTGCCATGGTTTGTGCGGGTGGTCTATTTTGGCGACTATGCTGGCTACGAGCAGCAATTCCCCGGCAAAGATCCCACCCTTCCGGGCGACTGCAATGGCGACGGCATCCTGAGCATCATCGGAGATGTACCGGCCTTCGTGAATCGGGTCTACTTCGACAATCCCATCGTCGTGTACAAGCCGAACATCTACCTGTATCCGGAGGAGACTACGGAACTGGATGTGCGGATCGAGTTTCCGGTGGGAGGGTCGGTGACGACGTCCTGGCCAGCGTACGGGGATGGCTGGCACGTTACGGCGGAACCCTCGGGTGTCATTGATGGGCAGTATGGATACCTCTTCTATGAGAGCTCGCAGCCTGACTATGGACAGTACGAGAGCGGCTGGGTCGTGGCTCGGGAGGAACTGGAGACCTTCTTCCGGGACAACCTGGCGCTAACGGGGTTTCAGGGCCAGGAGATCGAGGATTTCGTGGACTACTGGGTGCCGCGTTTAAGCGAGTATCCCTACTATGCCATCTATCCCCAGTACAACGAGCAGATCGAAGAAGCGGTGCGGCTTGAGGTCTCGGTGCGGCCGGACAGTCTGATTCGGCTTGTTTACGCCGTGCGCGGTCTGGAGGATGGTACTCTCACTCTGCTCGAGCCCATCATCCCGTCCTTCACCCGGTCCGGATTCGTCGTGGCGGAGTGGGGAGTCATCCTGAAGTAGCGTGCGGAGGCTGCGGTCGTAGACCAAAGCTGTGGGCAGGGTGGCGCACCGCGGCTGCTGTAGGTTGTATCGGGTCGCTCTCCCACTGCACGGGTGTATACCCTCCGCGTGGCAGTGATGGGCGGCGTCAACAGCGTTGGAGAGCTCGCTGTGTGTCCGGCCGCCTTACTGCTATGTATTCGTGGTTAGCGTAAGAACCCGCGATGGATTTCGGTCGGTCCAAGCGGCTCAAAGACTATCTCAAACGTCGTGCTGGTTTGTCCTTGCGAGCGTAGCGAGGCACTCTCCCACCTGCGGGATTGAGATTGCTTCGTCGCTGCGCTCCTCGCAATGACATTCAGCGGTTTGAGACAGTCTCTCAGCTCGTGTAGGCCTCGGCCTCTTCCTCGGCCGTCTCTTCGACCGTCGCGTGCAGGCTGGTGCGCTCATTGCGCTTGATCGCGGCGTTGATGCGCTTGTGGGCTTCCTCGACCGCGGTCAAGGCTTCCTGCAACTGATCCTCGTCGCCGACGGTCACCGTGCCCCACTTCTGGCTGGCGTTGCGGCTCTCCATCTGCTGGACGCCGGAGAGCGACTCGCCGCCCGTGAACAGGACCAGGCGCAGCGCATTCTGGCGCGGATGGACATACAGGAACGTCCGCTCCGGGCTGTAGAAGGTGATGGCCGTCTTGTTCATCTTGTAGAAGCAGGCGTCGTCCACGGACTTGACGTGCTCGGCCATCAGTTGGAACAGCCCGCGCACGCGGTCCTGCACGCCGTGCCCGGCGAACCACTCATCCAGGGCCTCGGCGTCGTCGCCGTCGGCCGTCACGTCCGGCCGGCGGATCGGATGGTTCTCCAGCTCGCGGATGCGGTCCCGCAGCTCGATCACTTCCAGCGGGCAGGTGGCCCAGTCGTGCTCCCAGCAGACGATCAGATCGCAGGTGTCGGCGTCCCGGCCGGTCTGCTTGAAGTCGCTCGAACGCTGCTCGAATTCGACGCGGAGCCGCTCCCAGCCTTTGCCCGTGAAACGCCGGACGATGGCGTCCGGGGCCTCCGGCCGCAGCTCCTCGATGTACATGTTCAGGTCTTCCGCGACCTTGCCAAACAGGTAGAGCACGCCGCTCTCCGTCTGCGGGGCGTACACCATCCCCCGGAAGTTGATCAATTCACTGACAATGCTTCGCTCTACATTCGCCATTTCCATTTCCTTCCATAGTAATGGAGCCTTTTGGGCAACCAACCGCTACGTACCACCCCAGCCGCGTAGGGATCCGCCTGAATATGATACGGGGGAATCGGCACTTTGCAAGAGAGATTTGCGTAGAGACGGGGGTTGGCGGGCAGAAAAACACAGATTTTATAGGCCCCCGGCCACTCCGAGGGTCCGGCGGGAGGCCGGGGCGGAAATCCCAAACTCCAAGCACCAAATCTCAAACAAATCCAAAGGCTCAAAACCCAAGACTCCCAACCAAGCCGACGCGGCGCCGATCGCTTTTCCTTGGTGTCAGGACAAGGATCCACGTTGGGATTTTGTGTTCGTGTTTGAGACCTGCGGCCAGTTCCTCCGCACGGACTTTGCTTTGCCGCGTGCTGAGGGGGATAGGGGCGGGCGGACCGCGTTATCCTCGACCCGTCGGGTGCTCCAGCCGCCGCTGGGCGCGCGTCCGGGCCTGGCAGACCGCGGTATACTGGACATGGAAATGGGCCGCAATCTCCGCCAGCGTATAGTGCCCCTCCTGCCAGAGCAGGTACAGCAGCAGGTCCCGCTTCGGTCGGCTGCGCCGGCGTACCGGCCGCAGGAAGTCCTCGTACTCGGCCTTGCTGATGCCCAACTGTCTGCGGTACTCCCCGATCCGCTCGGCCAGCGCGCCATGCGCCAGCAGATGCCGCAACTGGGGCTTCTCCTCGGGCCGGTGGCCGAGGAGCTTCTTGTGCAGGGATGCGACCACTTCCGCACTGCCGAGGATCACGCCATAGTACAAGCTGGACCACAGATCATCCTGGTCTTCATCGTACAGACGCACCGCCCGGCGGAACGCCTGAGCGTCCAGATCGAAGTAGTCCAGCACACGCTGCGGCTGGAACCAGTCCGGCCGCTGGCGGCCGTAGCCCAGGGGCAGATAGCTGCTCCAGCGCCAGTCCGCCAGCTTCGCCACAATCTTCGCCCGCAGGGGATTGCGGTGGATATACAGCAGCAGTCGATAGAGATACTCTGTCTCCGGGACGAGAAAGCTCTTGAAGCGGCCCTGGAACAGGTGCCCGCTCCGCCGGTGGCGGGCATTGTGCCAGGTCGAGTAGGCCACGCCCAGCCACTGCATCGCCCGGGACAGATTCGCCTCGTGCGTCCGCACGAGCAGATGGTAATGATTACCCATCAACACGTAGGCGAAGACCTCCAACTCGAACCGCTCGCTGCACCGGCCCAGCCGGGCCAGAAAGCCCTCCCGGTCGGCCTCATCGCGGAAGATGGCCCGCCGCTCGTTGCCACGGTTGATCACGTGGTAGAACGTGTTCTCCTGATCGAGTCGCAGTGGTCTTGCCATAGGGACATGAGAATACCGGGCCGAACCGCGAGTCGTCAAGCATTAAAATGATATATGAAGATGTGACCCCGCGAAGCCCCCTCAAGCATTAAAATGATATATGAAGATGTGACCCCGCGAAGCCCCCCAGGTCTTCCGCGACCTTGCCAAACAGGTAGAGCACGCCGCTCTC
>CAYHAJ010000053.1:0-11327 GCA_964354535.1 uncultured Pirellulales bacterium | reverse complement strand
TACAGGCCTTCATGTAGTCGAGTACCTGTCGGCGCACTTTCGGGTCGGGGCAGGCCATGTGCTCGACGTTCGCCAGGAGCATCTGCGCGCTGTGCAGACCGAGATCCCGGTGCATCTTGATGAGGTCCCGACGTTGGCCGGCCTTCATCTTCGTCGGGTCGCCGGAGCCGCAGGCGGCGTACTCCGTGTGCCGAAAACCCATCCGATGGGCGCTCTTGAGGGTCTTTTCAATCGGCCACTTGGCCACTTCGTAGACATAGGTGTTCATGGCGAGCTTCATACGAACCACCCTTTCTTCAATTCGTTTGCGGGCTGCTATGGTTGAGCAGTTGCAGAGCGGTTTGGTCGTCCGTCACCAGGACGTTGATGAGGCCGCCGCACAGGGCCGCTCGAATCACCGTGACTTTTTCTTTGCCACCGGCAACGCCGATGACGCGCCGGATGCCCTTGATCGTCTCCAAACTCGTGCCTACGATCCGTTCGTGAACCGGGTGAGTCACCTTATGCCCCTCGCGATCGAAGAACTGCAGGGCGATGTCACCGACCACGCCGGAGGCTGTCAGCTCCTCGACTTCGGTCGCCGTTAGTGTATCGCCGCCGGCCAGCAGGGTCGAGCCCGGATCGAGAATCCCGAGACCCACCAGCGCCACATCGGCGCGGCCGGCCAACTCCAGCGTATCCGCTACCTGCGGGTCCATTACGAGCGCATCCCGCACGCTTCTATCTTTGACAATGCCGGGGGCGTGGATCAAGCGGGGCTTGGCCCCCAGGGCCTGGGCCATTCGTCGCACCAGATCGGCCCCGTGCGTTCTGGCCTCCAACTCGCCCAAGCCACCGATAAGCTGTACCACCCGCACGTCCGGCCAACTGGCGGCCGGGAGGGCATCTACGACGGACAGGACCGCCGTGCCCCAGCTCACGGCCACCACCTCGCTACCCTGCAGACCGCGCGTCAGACACGCGGCGGCAACGGGCCCGAGTTCGCTGATCAGCGCGGCCGGCGCATACGAAGAGGGTGTCACGACGAGGGCCTCCTTCAGCCCATATTGCTGTTCAAGCTGCTGCTCGATCTGGGCATTGGAGGATTGTGGCGGGGCAATGGTAATCTGAACGACTCTCTCTTCGCGAGCGCTGCGGAGCAGGCGCGACACTTTGACCCGGGACAGTCCGAACCGCTCACCGATCTGCTGTTGCGTCAGACCATCATCGTAGTAGGCCCGGGCGACCTTGTGTAACAGCCTGCTGAATTCCGTATCGGTAGTCATCACGCCGCGCGAACACATGTTCAGGTTCGTTCATCTTTTCGCATTCTGAGGCAATGTCCCCATCCTGTCAAGGCGCAACCCCGAAAATCGTGACATGCAACGACATTGTGTTTGACAGAGAGGGACATTACCGGTAGAAGTTGTTCAAACGTTCAGTTCTGAACAAGTGTTAAATCCCAGTGCCGTCTCCTGGCGACACGAGATCCGGATTGGGGAATGAGAGCCACACATGGCCAAGCTGACACCCGCGGAAATGCTTGCGAAGGCTCGTGACGTGGTCGAGTGTGAATCACGGGCCGTGGCAGCACTGAAAACGCAGTTCACAGACCAATTGCCGGCGGTAGCTCGGATGCTGCTCGATTGCCCCGGGCACGTTCTTATCGCCGGGGCCGGGACCAGCCGGGCCGTTGCCCAGAGATTCGCCCACTTGCTGGCCTGCTGCGGGACGCCCGCCCTGTTTATCAGTGCAGCCGATGCGATTCACGGCGGTGCCGGCAGCGTCACGAAAAAAGACGTTGTCTACATCATCTCCAAAGGCGGCCAGAGCGCGGAAATCAACAAGTTTGCCCAAATCGCCAAGGATCGCGGGGCGAGGATCATCGCACATACGGAGAAGCCGGATTCGCCTCTGGGACGCCTCAGTGACGCCGTGTTTCATGTCGTTGCCCCGGAAAGCGTCGATCCGTATGGCATGATCGCTACGGGCAGTTCGCTGACCAACGCCGCCGCCTGCGACGTGTTGTGTGTGCTACTGCTGGAACTGCGCGGCTATACGAAAGGACAATTCGGCCAGACGCATCCGGGCGGGGCCGTAGGGGCGAAGCTCAGCGCGGAGAAGAACCAGGTTTCAGATGGAGGTCGAGGCAACAAGTGAAGGCTGCCTTTCTGACTGCACCGAGAAAGCTGGAGTTGCGGGACATTCCCGATCCGGGCGCACCGGACGACGGCCTGGTCCTTGACGTCAAGGCTTGCGGGATCTGCGGCTCCGATCTGCGGCGGTGGAAGGAAGGCCCGCCGAAGGGAGTTGCCGGGATGATTCCAGGCCATGAGGCCGCCGGGGTCGTGGTTGAGGTGGGAAGAGACCAGAAGCGATTCGCGCTGGGGGACCACGTGGCGATTGCTCCCGATATCCATTGCGGCCATTGTTACTACTGCCGGAGGGGCTTGTACAATCTATGCGATGCGATTCGTTTCATCGGGGTCACGCCCGAGCTGCCGGGTGCTCTGGCCCAGAAGCTGGTCCTGACGGGCGAGATCCTGACGGACGGCATCGTGCACCGCATGCCGGAAGGCATGTCCTTTGCCGAGGGAAGCCTGGCGGAGCCGAGTTGCTCCGTGCTGGCCTGTCACGACAGGGCGGGGACCGGTCTTGGCGATACGGTGGTCGTCATGGGCGCCGGCCCGATTGGCTGTCTGCATGTCATCGTTGCCAAGGCGCGGGGGGCATCCGTGATCGTTTCGGAGCCGAGCCCGGTGCGTCGGCGTCTGGCAGAACGATGCGGCCCGGATGCGGTTATGGACCCGACTGCTGAGGACCTGGGGACACGTGTGCGACGGATGACGGCGGGCGTGGGGGCGGACATTGTGATCTGTGCGAACCCCATTGCCGAGACGCAAACGCAGGCGGTGCAGATCGTGCGGAAGCGCGGGAAAGTGATTCTCTTCGGCGGACTGCCCAAGGCCAATCCCTTAGTGACGCTGGACAGCAATCGAATCCACTATGGCGAGATCGAGGTCATTGGGGCCTTCTCCTACCATCCGACCATGCACCAGCGAGCCCTGGATCTGATTCATCGCAAGACCATCGATGCGGATTTGTTGGTGACGCATACCTTCGGCCTGAGTGAGATTAGCAAAGCGTTCGAGACCGCCGCCGCAGGTGAGGCTCTCAAGGTGGTGGTCACGACGCAGGAGGATAGATCCACGTGATAGGTCTGAATGAAGAATTGGCCGCGCGGCAGGCGGCGGGCGACCCGGTCAAGATCGGTCTGATCGGGGCCGGGCAGATGGGCGTCGATATCGTGGCCCAGGTCGCCATGATGAAGGGAATCGACATCGTCGCGGTGGCCGACATCGACAAGACACGGGCCCAAGCGGCCTACGCCACAGGATTGCTGAAGGGCCAGACCGTCGAGGCGAAAGACGCCGTGGGCGCGGACGAGGTGGTCGCCGGGGGCAAAAGGGTCTTCACCGACGACTTTCGCGTGGTGACCGCCATGAAGCAGGTGGACGTCATGCTCGAAGCGACCGGAGTTCCCGAGGTCGGGTCCAAGGCGGCGCTCCTCGCGGCCCGCCACGGTCAGCAATTGGCGATGATGAACGTTGAGACGGATATCACCGTGGGGCCGCTGCTGCACTGGTACGCCGAGAAGAAAGGTGTCCTGTACGCTCTGGCGGCCGGGGACGAGCCCGCCGCCTGCAAGGAACTCTACGATTTCGCCGAAGCGCTGGGCTTCACCATCGTCGCAGCCGGCAAGGGCAAGAACAACCCATTGGACCGTCACGCCAAGCCGACCGACGAGGCCTGGGCTAAAGAGGCCGCCCGGCGCGGACTCAATCCCAATATGCTGATCGAGTTCGTCGACGGCAGCAAGACGATGATCGAGATGGCGGCCGTCTCGAATGCGACGGGCCTCAAGCCCGATGTACGCGGCATGCACGGGCCCAAGACCAGCCGGGACAAGCTGCACGAGACTTTCGCCCTGAAGGAGCATGGAGGAATTCTGACCCGGTCGGGTGTCGTCGAATACGGCATCGGCGGCATTCACCCCGGCGTCTTTCTCGTCGTGACCACCCGCCATCCCCGACTGCGCCAGGCCCTCGTTTACCGCGACATGGGCAACGGCCCGTACTACACCCTGTTTCGGCCCTACCACCTGTGCAGCATCGAGGTGCCGCTGACGTGCGCCATGCTCGCGATCCGTAAGAAGTCGAACATGTTTCCGCTGGACCGGCTCGTGTCCGAGGTCTTCGCGGTCGCCAAGCAGGACCTGCGGGCCGGCGACCGGCTGGACGGGATCGGCGGCTGTTCGTTCTACAGCCTGATTGACACCTATGAGGCCGCCGTGGCGGAGAACCTGCTGCCGGTTGGCTTGGCCAAAGGCGCGATTCTGAACAAGCCGGTCAAGCAGGACTGCCCGATTCGCTGTGACGATGTCCAATTGCGCGAGCCGTCCACGATCCTGACCTTGCGCCAGTTGCAGGACGCTTGGATGGCGGGAACGATCGCCGAGCAGGAGTTGCTCCGATCGATAGAAGCGATCGAATGCGGATGACAAAGTTGTAGGGTGGGGTCTTACCCCACGCGTTCTGTGCGCACGGGGCGAGTGGACGCGTGGGTTAAGAACCCACCCTACGAAGAATGAGGTTCTCATGTCCGTCATAGGTTTGGACATCGGCACCACCGGCTGCAAGGCCATCGTGTTCGGCCCCGAGTGGGAGATCCTGGGCAAGGCTTCCCGGGAGTACCCCATCTTGACGCCTCACCCGGATTGGGCCGAGCAGGACGCCGAACAAGTGTGGAAGCTGGCGCTGGAGGCCCTGGCGCAGGCGGTCCAGGAGAGCAAGGCCGATCCTCCCCGCGCCATGGCCCTGTCGGTCCAGGGGGAAGCCGTCATCCCGGTCGATCAGGCGGGTTGCCCGCTTCGCCACGCCATTCTTGGTATGGACACCAGATCGACTGCTGAAAACGCCTGGCTGGCGGCGACGTTCGATCCCCAGGTGCTCTTCCAGCGCACCGGCATGCCCATGCACACGATCAACACGATCACCAAGTTGCTCTGGCTCAAGAGAAACGAGCCTCGGGTCTGGACCTCGGCTACCCAATTCCTGCTTTACGAGGACTACTTTCTGCGTCGTCTGACGGGCAAGGCGGTCATCAGCCACTGCCTGGCCTCGCGCACGCAGATGTATGACCTGCACGCCGCGGAGTGGGCCGGGGACATCCTGGATCGGTGTGAGATCAATCCTGCCCGCTTGGCCCCTCTTGCTTGTAGTGACGCCGCAAGGCGTTTTAGTAGCATGGGCGTCCCGCCCATGAGTAGCACGGCCGTCCCGGCCGTGAGTGCCACGCGCATTTTGCCCGTGGATGTTCCTGATATCCATGGGCGGGACGCCCATGCTACTCACGGGCACGATGGGGTCCCCAAACGCGAGACAATGCGTTTCGGGGCCCATACCCGTGCTACGGGATGCTCTTACGAGCACACTACGAACGCGGTGGTCGGCACACTGGACAAGGCTATTGCCCGTCAGATCGGCATAACTGACGAGGTGTTTCTGGTCAGTGGCGGGCACGACCAAGCCTGTGCCGCTCTGGGCAGTGGGGTGATCCGGCCCGGACTGGCCATGGTCTCGACCGGCACGGCGGAGGTCGTGGAAGTGGCGCTGGCGTCACCCGTTCTGGACGAACGCCTGCGTCAGGGGGGCATCTCGATCTACCGCCATGTCGTGCCGGGGTTGTACGTGGCCATGACGCTCAATCACAGCGGCGGCATGGCCCTGCGCTGGTTCCGGGACACGCTCTGCCGGGACAAGTGCCTGGAGAGTTCACAGTTCTCGGTTCCCAGTTCACAGTTGGGGACTGGCAACTGTCAACCGTCAACTGTAAACTCCAGAGACGCCTACGACCTGATTCTGGCGGAAGCGCCGGCCGGACCGACTCGGCTGATGGTCCTTCCTCATTTCTCCGGCGCGGGCACGCCACTGGTCGATGTCCACTCCCGGGCCGCGATCCTGGGGATGACATTCGCCACCACGCAAGCCGAGATTGCCAAGGCGATTCTGGAAGGTTTGACGTACGAGCTTCGGACGAACCTGGAGTTGCTGCGTGATGCGGGGATTCGGCTGGAGGTGCTGCACGCGGTCGGGGGAGGGGCCCGCAGCGGGATGTGGCTCCAGATGAAGGCCGATATGTGCCAAGTCCGGCTGCGCGTGCCTCAGATCACCGAGGCCGCTTGCCTGGGAGCGGCTCTTCTGGCCGCCTGCGGCGCGGGAATCTGTCCGGATCTGGCCGCCAGCGTGGATCAGGCGGCCCGCTTCGATCGAACCATCGAGCCGCGCCCGGAAGAAGCCCGCCAGTACGACCGCCGCTACAGGCTCTATGGAAAGCTCTATCCGGCGCTGAGACCTCTCCATGGCGAGTTGTCGTCATGTTCCGACTGACAGGTGTTTTCGCAGCCAGTCGCGGGCGCGCCGCCACATCTCGGGCGAGAGGACGTGGCCCGCACCATCTTCGATATAGTAGCTGAAGCGGTCGGCGGCCCCAGCTTGCTCGTAGGCGCGGGCGATGGTCTTGACGCCTGCGCGGACCTCTTCGATCGGGCTGCCGTCATCTTTCTCGCCGAAGTTCAGGTGCAAGGCCCGGGGGGCGATCAGGCCCGCGATGTCCGGCGTGTCGCCATACTGGAACCAGCCGGGGATGAAGTTCGGGAAGCAGTGCAAGAGGTGCGTGCGGTGAATGGCCGCGTAGGTGGGCAGACAGCAGTTGCCGACCAGACATTTCAATCGGGGCTCCCAAGGCCCGACGAGCCAGGTATGGGTCGAGCCCATCGAATGGCCGTAGCAGCCAATGCGGTCGGCTTTCACCTCCGGGCGCGAACAGAGGTAGTCTACGGCCCGGCGCATATCGAGGATATTCTTCCACGCCATGCACTTGCCGGCGACCACGTAGCGGAGAAACTCGAACCGCTCGAACTCGCCGCCCCGCAGGTCCTTGCTCTGCCGCTCCCCAAAGCACAGGGCGTCGGGGCACAGGGCGACGTATCCCTCCTTGGCCAGCGTGACGCCGGTGTGGTGCATGGGACTGCCGGCCAGCCCGGCCGGCTCCACCCTGCCCAGGTGCCAGGCGCCGTTGTGCTGGTGCCAGACCGCCACGGCGGGGGCCGGATGATTGGCGTCGATGCCATCAGGGACCAACAGCAGCGCCGGCACGCGGTCGCCCGGCTCGACCTCGTATGTCACGGACTCGATCCGGTAGCCGTCTTTGCGAATCGTCTCCCGTACCCCCGGCCGTAGATCGCACGGCGCAGGCCACGGTCCACCGAGGCACTCCAGCAACTTCTCTCGCAGGTCTTCAGAGGCTGTCACGTTCTTTTCTCCGGAGGGTCCCTTGGCGGGACTCTGTGACCCGGCCGCCAGCGCCGCACCGACGACCGATCCGGCCAGAAGATCCCGTCTCGCGATGCCGTTTTCAACCGATCCAGCGTGTTTATTCCTGTGTTCGCACATGAGTACCATCCCCAAGAAGAGCTGACGCTATCCCATCAGGGAGTGAGAAGAGACCGGACGCATGCCAGCAGTTCTTTGGTGAGCTGAGCGAATTGCTCAAAATCCTTAAAGACCTCGCCGGCCAACTCGTAGCGAAACTGCACCGCGGCGTCGGTCTGCGGAATCTCGGCATGGGCGAGAGTCATCGCGGCCTGGCAGTCCCTTTCCGCCAGCGTGAGCAGTTCCATGGCCGCGTCAGTTGGACTCATAGAGGATCCTTCCCTCTCTCAGGGCCTTGGCGATCACAGGATGACCGGAGTCCTGCCATTGCGCAACCTCGCCGACGGAGTAACCAGAATATCCGCCGATACGCGAAACCTGGAGAGACACCGCCAAATGCGCGCCGCCTCTCGACGTCGGCTTCGACTCGGACCGAAGGGCTCGCGCTCCACCACCAGGAGGTCCACGTCGGAATGCTCGTTCGCCTCGCCACGGGCCCAGGAGCCAAAGAGAACAATCCTCTGGGGATCGACCTCGCGGACGATCTGCCGGGCCATTTCGGCGATTATTTCCTTGGAGACACTTACCATAGCACGCCACCTTGCCTTGGACGACCCAACTTCTGCCCACGGCTCTATAATAGCACCCTTACCTTTCGGAAGCGAGCTTTCTCAAGACGGCTTTGGCCTGGTCGTAGTGTTGGAACTGGCGCTCCCGGGCCGCGAGCTCCGGGGTGTGGGCGGCGATGCGGTTATTCTTCCAAGTGACGCCCAGTTGCTTGTGCAGGAGCTCGTGATAGACGATAAAATCAACCGCGAAGTCCGGAACGGTCGGGCGGTCGAGCACCATGTTCACCATGATCGTGTCGTGGGCGTGGTCGTAATGGCCGAACTTGCGCGTGGCGAAGGTCCGGCTCCAGACCAGATGCGGCCGGCTCATGACCCCGTCGAAATACGTCGCGTTGACGCGATCGAAGGCGGCGTCCAGGTCGTGGTGGACGCCGCGGGCCTGTGCCACGACGCCGCCGAACTGCTCGAGGGCCGCCGCGATCTTTTGATAGTGTTCGCTGCCGGCGGCCTCATGTACCGCTTTCCGGTCGCCTCCTTTTTTGAACGCGATGCGGGCGAGGGACCGCAGGACGTCCTGGTCGAAGCAGAGCGCCGGCGTCGGCAATTGCACGAGGGCCCCGTCCGAATGGCCGACGATGTGGTACATTCCGCGCAGCGGACGAAAATGAACCAGTATCTCGAAGGAGTCTTTCTTCGCCCAAGGGGAGGCGGCGTGAAAGACCGGCGCTGCCCTCCGCACGGCGGCACAATACTCCTCGAAATGCGCTCGCTGCGAGAAATAGGCGAACCACCCGCGCATCTCCCGCGCCGCCTTCTTGAGCTGCTCCGGGCGGATATGCTGCGCCCGGATTTCCTGCTCGATGTTCTCACTATCGGATCGGATCGTCTCGTAGACTTCCTGCAATGTCCTGTGCGGCGTCTTTCCCCGTGGCAGGGTTCGCGTCCCCACCGGCTCTGTTTCGCCGGTGGGAGCCCTTCCCCAGCGCGAACCGTCGCGTTGGGGGGCCCCGCTACCTTCCTGGGCCGTCCGGGCCAGTTGATGGAGCAGGCCGTCGAAGTGGCGCTGCAGGCCGTGGAACGACACACTCTCCACCGGGAAACGGCTCGCGGAGGCGGATTCGTCCGTGACCACGGTGTTCAGATTCAGACTTCTGAGGAACTGGAACGCCTTCCGCGAAGGCGCCGGCAGGTCCTGCGCCCGGACGCTTTTGTCCCGCAGAAGCTGCTCGATCGCTTGGACGGCGTCCTGGACATCCCACCGAATCTGGGCCAAACGCGCCGGGGACACCGGCCCGGCCAATTCCTGCCGGACCCGCTTCGCCAGTCCCACCAGTCCGGAGATGCGCAATCTTTTCATGGGCCTACATTGCTACCGAATGCCGGCCCTTCTGTCAATGGAAACCCCGGATGAACGCCGATGAGCGCGGATGTGGAGGCGTTCGACCGGATTAGCTTCGATCCGCAAGTCACGGAGGGTGTGCCTGTATGCGCGGGACGCGCGTCCCGGCTTCGCTGATCGTCGGCCAGATCGCCCACGGAGCCACACCGGACGAGATTCCGGCGGACTATCCGGACCATGTGTCGCGGCGCAGGGGTTCGACGCGATTCGGGTGAGAATCAGGCAAGTCTCTTGCTGCCGACCTGCCTGCGTTTGAGCAATCCGACCGTTCCGAACCCGGCAAGCCCGAGGATGACGGCCCCCGGGACGGGCACTGCCGTCACCAGGCCAATCTGATCGTTACCGCAACTGGGGGCGACATGCAGGCCGAGGGTGAACCCCGGGTCGAGGGACAGCCAGTTCAAATCGAAATCCCATGTCTGCACCCAATAGCCATCGATCAGCGTGGGGGTGGGTAGTCCCGCATCGCCGACATCCGTGCCCCCCTGCGCGAAAGCGCGGTAGTCCAAGCCACCCACACCGCCGGCGTAACTGGGGGTGTACGCCGCCGTCCCCCCGTACCGGAGGACCTGGGTATCCGCCGTCAGACTCACAAGATGGCCCTGGAGGTTGATGCCGCTACCGCCGATGCCCGTATGGAAGCTCTGCGCCTGGGCGAAGTACCCGCCGTTGAGGGTGTAGTACGCGTTGTTCTGCCCGGGCCAGGCATTCAGCAGGGCAAACTGGCTGACACCGTCGGAATCATCGACTGTAATGAAGATGTCGCCTTGACCATAGTACGTGTTGTTGTATCGCACGCCCGTCTGCGGGTTGAAGGCGGTGGCGACTTGAATCACGAGGTTGCCGCCCGCCACCTTGACTCCCAAGGCGCCTTCATCGAATTGGGCTCCCACCGGCCCGCCCGGGCTCGGAACCGTGCCGACGCCGGGGTACGAAACCCGAGCATCCTCGAACGTGACCATGGTCGCGGGCCGCGTCGTACCGGTGCGGGTCGTGTCATAGCTGGACTTCGCCCCGCTCACGCCGACCTCTGCGACGCTGGTAAAGCCGGAAAACGCCGCTTCCAGATTCGTTTTGCCTCCCCAGATCGGCGCCAGATCCGCCCAACCCGCCGAACAGAACACCAGCAACACCGCGCCCGCCGACAGAACACCGGTTCTCTTCATCACACTCTCCTCAGACCACTACCGCTTGCACCAGGCAAGCGCAGGCCCATGCGAAAACCACACCTCGTCCGATGCGGCTCAACCTGCCTACCAGGGCAAATGGAGCCTACCACGAAATAGTATACCCGATCACGGGGCCTATTTCAAGAAAAAAGCCTACTTAATTCCTGATTACGTTCTCCGGTGTCCCGAGAGGGCGGCTCGCCTGATGGTCGGCTGCACTCCCCCACCCCCATCTCCGCTCGTGAAGAAAGAGCGGGAGGACCTGACAAGCAGGACATTATAGGACTACCATATCGAGGTATCTCTCGGAATTCTGATGGCCACAGTTTACGGGGCCTTGTCCTTGGTCCCATTTCCGTCTTGGCTCCTACCCCAAACATCCGCTTCGGCTTCGTCCGCTACGAAGATGGTAGCAGACTCCCTACGTCGTTACGGAACGGAATCCGATGGGCAATTGGCCGAAAACGCGGAGGGAGAAGGACTATGCCGCCGTAGCCGCCTATTCTCGAGGGGGGAAAGCCATCGTCACTATCCCTTGGCTTGCTCGTGCTCCTCAGTTGTAGTGTCTGAAAAGGGTGCTTCTTCAACGATCTTCATATTGTGAAGGGCGGAGGGAAAGTGCGGCGGGTGGCGGACCAAAACTGCGGCACCCCGGCCCTATGTACCCCGCCCGCGGCGGGGTGTCAATTGTTTCCTATTCACTTTTTCGATACATCCT
>CAYHAJ010000052.1:0-13380 GCA_964354535.1 uncultured Pirellulales bacterium | reverse complement strand
CTGATTCTGGAAGTCAGCCAGGAATCCCTGCTGGATCTCGGGGTCGATTGGGCAACCCTGGACGAGCCGGCGGCGGACCACCTGCGGGGCTTCGGGCTGACCAACCTGGGACCGCGGGTCAACTTCCTCAGTGGGACCGCGGAAGGACTCTCTCTCGGGGCCTGGCAGTCCGTCGGCGGCACGGCCAGGATTGGGGCGATCCTGCAGGCGATGGAAAAGCAGACCGGCGTCAATATCCTCTCAACGCCGCACCTCCTGGCGTCCAACCATCGCAAGGCCAAGATCATCGTGGGTGAGAATCGCGCTTTCGTGACCCAGTCACGGATCACGGAGACGGCGGACCCGGTGACGCCCACCGTGATCAAGAGCTTCGAGTACAAGGATGTGGGCATCACGCTCGATATCACCCCGCACGTCAGCCAGGGCGGCATGATCCGCCTGGAGATCAAGAGCGAGTTCACCAAGCTGATCGAGGATGTGACCAGCGTGTCGCTGGAGACCCCCACGACGGCCAAGCGGACGGCCCAAACGGTCGTGACGATGGGCAGCGGCGCGACGGTGGTGATCGGCGGCCTGATCCGCGACGATACGGTCAAGAACGTCAAGAAGGTGCCGCTGTTGGGGGATCTCCCGCTGCTCGGGGCCTTGTTCCAGTCGCAGAGCCATCACAAGCAAAAGACGAATCTGCTCTTGTTCATCACGCCGCGGGTCTTATCCGGCCCGGAAGCCCTGCAGGAGATGACGGACCAGAAGAAACAACAGATGGACGAGGCCCGGGAGGAAAGCCACTGATGGCGACCGCGACACCCCCCAGCAGACAGCTCACATTATCGGAGCAGGGGGACGCACCCTTGGTGGAAAGGACCGTCCGGCAACGACGCACAACGGGTACCACAACGGAAGTTCTGGGGCCAGGAAAACCCCCAAGCCGCGATGACCGATATCATTCAATGCCACGAATCGTAAGAAAGGATAATGCATAGACATGCCCAAACGATGCATAGGCATAGATATCGGCCGCACTCATGTATGTGCCGCACAGGTCGTGCGAACGGCGGAGGGCTTTCACGTAGAGAAGGCGTTCGCCGCGCAGACTCGCCGGAGCACCGATTCCCTGCCGGCGATCTTCCACGCACTGACGAATGAACATGGCTTCGACCGACGCGCAGAGGTGGCCTTCTCCCTGCCACTCCATACCTTCTTTTTTGCGGACATCAAGACGGACACCAAAGAGTTGGAGCGAATCCGGGCGGGGGACACCGCAGGGCTGAAGGACTACTTCCCCATCCCGGCAGACGATCTGATCGCTCAGATCTGCTCCGTGTTGCCCGTGGATGGGGGCCAACAGTCCGTCCTCGTCGCCGCCTCCTCGCGCCGGCAACTGGGCGAGGGCTTGTCGCCCTTCCACGAGGGCAGAATCAAGCCGACGCGCCTGGATACGCCCATCACAGCCGCCCGCGCTACCCTGGTCGCGAACCATCCGGAATCGGCACACGGATTAGCGGTAATCCTCTACATCGATCCGGCGACGCTGAGCCTGGCCGTGACGCACGATGGGAGCATTCTGCTCGTCAGGAATCTCCCGATGCTCACGCCGGGCGAGCAAGAGGTCGAGACCTTTGCCCAACAAACGGTCGAAACGGTTGCCCAGGAGATCGAGATTACGTGGAAACGTTTGTTTGGCAACGATCCCGACCCTGGTCTTCGCATTTACCTGGTCGCCCCAAGGCCAACGGCCACGGCGTTGGCCTCGTCGGTCCAGGACAAGACGAATGGGCAAGTCATCCTGGTCGATTCGTATGCCCATGTGACACGATCCGAGGACGTGGATGCGGATCTGCCCCTGTGCGTGGCCCAAGGACTGGCCTTGAGAGCCCTCCAGCCGGAAGGTGCCGATCGCATCGACTTCCTCGCAGCCTACCGGGCCCGAACGCGACCCACGCTGCGGCTCAAAAAGGAGTTCATCGTGTGTGGCGCCCTGACGGTGGCAGCGGTGGTCGTCTGGGTCGCCGGTCTCTTCCTGCAATTATCGTCCCTGGAATCGGACTATCGGCGCCTGACGAGACAAACCGAGGAGGTCTTTCGTGAAACCGTGCCGGAGGAGGAAAACATCGTCGATCCGGTGGCCCAACTTCAGCAACGACTCAACGCCTTCCGCAAGGAGGGCGGGGTTCTCTCCGATCTCCATTCCGGCCGGCCGACTCCCTTGGAGATCCTGTATGCCCTCAGCCGCAACACCCCCGCCACCGGCTCTCTGGAGTTCCAGGACGTACTGATCGCGGCGGACTCTGTGCGGATCACGGGAAGTTGCGATTCCTACGCGACGTTTTCTCAATGGCAGCAGCTCCTGGAAACCATACCCGGTTTACGGGTGGAGGATGTACCCCGCTCGACGAAGGATCCGCGGTCGGGCAAAGTCCAGTTCGTGATGTCATTGACCACGCGGGAGGGCAAGGCATGATGCAGACGACTTCAAGGGAACGAATCCTGGCGGCGCTACTGACGGTCCTTCTCGCAGTCTGGGCCTCGTACAGCCTGGCCCTCAAACCGGCGCGAGAGCGCATCCAGACACTCCAACGGATCCTCCCCGAGAAGCAGGCCCAGCTACGGGATCTCCAGGCCAAGAGCGTCGAGTACGCAGCCCTGAAGAGAGCCTTCGACCAACAGCACGCGGACGTGGCGTCCCAGGACCCGAACTTTCAGCTTCTGCCCTTCCTGGAGGCCATGATCGAGCGGCACAAACTGGCCAAACAGGCCACGATGGGGGGACGGGACCCTCTCCAGCCCCAGCCGGACTACGGCGAGGCCGTAGTGACCATTGAACTGCACAACGTGTCTTTGCAGCAGATCGTCGACTTCCTCCTCGAGGTGGACACCTCCAAATCCGTCGTGTACGTCGGCAGTCTGCATATCCGCAAGGCCCCGAACAACGAAAGACAAGTCGATGCCATCGTAGAGATCTCCAACCCCAAGCTCAGCCGTCCGGTGCTGGCTTCCCAGCCGACCTCTTAGGGAGGGAAAACCGCGCTCTGCGCCCGCGTCTGGGGCGGCCTTCTCACCCTTCGGAGCCAGGAAAAATCTTGTGAAAAATTTTTGCACAAAGGGTATTGCTTTTCGTAAACGCGAGCATACGATTAGTCCGGCATTGAGAGACGGGCTCGGCGTAGACCCGTATGTTCCAGGAACCAAGACCAAGACTCTTTAGAGGTAGTACCAATGTGTGATTCATGTGGATGCACCCCCTGCAGTTCGTGCGGCGCGCCTGTCGAGGATGGCGTCTGCTCCTCTTGCGGAGAGAAACCCACCAGCTGCACATGTGAACCGCTCGATGAAGAGTTCGATTACGAAGAGGAAGAGGAGGAGATCGAGGACGACGAAGACCTCGAAGACGACGAGGACAAGGACGAAGACCTCGAAGACGACGAGGACGAGGACCTTGAAGACGAAGAGGAAGACGAGGACGAGGATTTCGACGACGACGAGGGCAAGGACTGGTGACAGACCGTCCTGGCCGCCTCCCGTCTGATCCTGCCGGCGTCTGTGGCCCGACCGATGGGGCCGTGCCGGGACCGTCGAGCGAGCACCGGTCGGGGGGATCGCCTGAGGGTACGGGTTTTCCCAAAAGCAGTGAAACCAACGAAAAGCAAGGACCACGTGATGTCCTTGCTTTTCTATTGATGTCAGCGGATGAAAAAAGGCCCCGCGACCGAGCGGGGCCTCTCAATTTCGGCAACTCCCCTTCCCGCGTCAGCAGGGCCGCACGTTCGTTGCCTCCTGGCCTTTACGGCCCGGCGCCGGCGTATACTCGACCGCTTGGCCGTCCTGCAGAGACTTGAAACCCTCTCCGGCGATCTTGGAATGATGGACGAACAAGTCTTCCCCACCATCGTCCGGGGTGATAAAGCCAAACCCCTTCTTCTCATTGAACCACTTCACAACACCTCTTGCCACGTCGTCTTCTCCTTGGACCCACCGGATCCACACAACAGTCCCCTCTACAAATTATCAGGAGTATGCTCCGAGGACGAGAAGTATACACCTTGACATGAGAAACCATGCTACCCCGGCCATGTCACGGTGTCAAAGGAATTCTCCCCGCCCGTATGAAAAGATGATGCCTGGGACCGTTGGCGCAGGGAGACGCAGGCGTATCGCTGTGTCTGCCGGATCCCTGTGCAAGTCGTCCGGCGCGGCCCGGCAGGCAGGTCTTGGGCGTCTTGCCCTCCGACCCGTGTATCCGGTAGAATCTCCGTGGAACGTAGGGATCTTTGGGAAATAGTGGACGAAATCGGCTTGAAGGGCTGACTCTATGAGATGCTGCAGGAAGACCCTCCGTGTTGCGGCTGCCCTGATTCTGGCGGGAGCCTGGGCCGCGGTGGCCGTCGGGCAAGCTGGATCGCAAATTCTGTTCGATTTCGGCCCTGGGTTTGACCTCAAGGCCGTCGAGGCCAGGGATGCGAAGATGACCATCACCGAGGCCGGGACACTGCGGGTGGCAACAGGCCATACCGCCCTCTGGCCGGGCGTGACCTTGAAGGCGCCGAAAGACCGCTGGGACTTATCGCCCTATGGGCGCCTCTCGGTCGACGTCACCAACCGAGGCCAGGAGCAGATCACTGTACATTGCCGCGTAGATAATCCCGGAGCCGACGGAGTCAACCACTGCATGACAGACCGCGTCGAGGTCGATCCGGGAGCTTCCCGTACCTTGACCATCCACCTGTCTGCGCTACCGGGGAAGCTGGATCAGCCGCTGGACCTCGTAGGCATGCGCGGGTCACCTGTCGAGGCAGGCAAGATCGACACGTCCAACGTCACGCAATTGCTCCTGTTCCTGGACCACCCGAAGACCGACGCGGTCTTTGAAGTGGGCCCGATCCGCGCGGGGGGCCGCGCGGGGGTTGTCGAGGCCCGTGTCTTTCTGCCTTTCATCGACGAGTTCGGTCAGTATCTCCATCGAGACTGGCCGGGAAAGACGCACACGGTCGCTGACTCGGCCGCCGCCCGGAAGACCGAGGAGGAAGATCTGAAAGCCCATGCCCGGCCAAAGAATTGGAACCGCTACGGTGGTTGGACGGAGGGCCCCAAACTCAAAGCGACCGGCTTCTTCCGCGTGCAGAAACGCCAGGGCAACTGGTGGCTCGTGGACCCGGCGGGCAGGCTCTTCTGGTCCCACGGCATCGACTGTGTTCGGGCCGTCAACGCGACCCCGATCTCCACGCGCGAGCGGTACTTCCGCAACCTGCCGGACAAGGACTCGCCCTTCGCCCAATTCTATGGCGAGGGGATCCGGGCGCCCCTGGGCTACTACAAAGATCATGTACCCTATCGAACCTACGATTTCCTGCGCGCCAACCTGCTGCGCAAGTATGGGGAGGACTTCGACACCGTCTTTGCCGACGTGACACACCGCCGGTTCGAGAGCTGGGCGATCAATACGATTGCGAACTGGTCCGCCGACCAGATCTATTTCCTGCGGCAGACCCCCTACACTGCCACGATCTCTTTCGACGCCAGGAGACTGGAGGGATCCCAAGGCTACTGGGGCAAGTTCTATGATGTCTTCGATCCGAGCTTCGAAGCGAACCTGCGGAAGCGGCTGGAACAGGAACGGGGGCAGTCCGCCGGCGACCCGTGGTGCATCGGCTTTTTCGTCCACAACGAGCTGGCGTGGGGCGATGACCTCTCCCTCGCCCTGGCCACGCTGGCATCCCCGGATAACCAGACCGCCAAGGTCGTTTTTATCGAGGATCTGAAGATCAACTATCAGACCATCGAGGAGCTCAACCAGGCCTGGGGAAGCAAGCACGAGTCGTGGGAAGCCCTGTTAAAGAGCCGGGAGGCCCCCGATCAAGTGAAAGCACGGCCGGACCTGGAAGAGTTCTACACGAAGACGGCCGAAACCTATTTCAGCACGATTCGCCGGGAGCTCCAACGCGTGGCGGCCGATCAGCTCTATCTGGGCTGCCGCTTTGCCTGGGTCAACGATCGGGCCGCCCGGGCCGCCACAAAGTTCTGTGACGTCGTCAGCTATAACCGGTATGCCTACAGCGTCGAGGATACGAAGCTGCCGGACGGGATCGACATGCCGATCCTCATCGGCGAGTTTCATTTCGGAGCGCTCGACCGGGGCCTGTTCCACACGGGTTTGCGCAAGACCGAGAACCAAAAGGACCGGGCGGACAAATACGCCGCCTACGTGCGGGGCGCCCTGCGAAATCCCTATATCGTGGGCACGCACTGGTTCCAGTATACAGACCAGCCCACGACCGGTCGCAGCGACGGCGAGAACTATCAGATCGGCTTCGTCGACATCTGCGACCGGCCCTATCCCGAAATCATCCAGGCGGCCCGCGCGGTGGGCAACTCCATGTACGAGTACCGCTTCGACGAGCCATAGCTGGGCGCGGGGCGATGGAACCCCTGGGACGAAGGGGACCGATAGGACCTATGGTCTTGCGGCCCGGTACTTCCTAACGAAATCCACGGGCCGGTAGCTTTCCTTGGCCTGGCGCAATCCGGAGTCGCCCAAGTCCTGCTCGCGATTGATCAACTCGTACTGGTCCGGCAGAAGGGCCGTGAAGGCCTGGTTCACATACTGATAGATCCCCGCATATTCCTTTTTGAGAACCGCTTTTTCGAAATGGATCACAAACATCCTGCCCTGCGCCAGCTCCTCACCGAGCGTGTAGGCGACCGGCTCCTTATTGATGTAGAAGATCCCGCCGCACAGTTGCAGAAGCTCCATCTTCTCGACGGCCTCTTTGGCCGCGGCATAGTCCCCCGGTCTGCCCTGCTGAGTCTTCCAGTGCTCCAGAACCTGCAAGGCATCCCTGGCATTTTCCTCCAGAAGAGGCTTGGCGGTACACGTGTTGTGGCGAAGAAACAGGTTGACGAGATTCTTCTTTCGGTGCAACTGGCGGCCGGAGAGAGTGGCCAGCTTCTCCCGCCGATAAAGATAGTCGAAATTATCCCGGTCCTCCCATACGTGGTAGCCGATCCGCGCCAGCCGCTCGGCCTGCGACGGAGAAACCGCTTTCATCGTGCCATGCCGGTCGAAGAGTGAGTTCAGAGTATCGTCGGACGGGAATTGGAATGGCAGAATGAAGAACGGCTGCGCGTTCGTGCCTGTGATGACCAGAACCTCCCTGCCCACCCGCGACACCCGGTACTGGTGCGTCTCGCGAAAGAGGTACAGACCTGCAAAAGTCAATTCGGACATCCCTTCCGGCAGGCGTTGGAAGCGAGGATGGACCAGGGGCCTCTGGTTCAAGCGGAGTGATGAGGAGTCAGGATATTCCCTAATCATAGCGATGGAGATTCCTTTGGCGAATACGGTCCCCACACCGGGGCAGTCCTTTCTAACGCCAACGTTGACCCCGGTGCGTTCGCCTGCTATAGTACGCGGGCTTTTTCAAGGAGTTGCACATGGATGCTCAGCAGAACAATCAGCCGCCCACCTTTCCCTTCGACGAACCGCGGACCCCTCTGGAGCCCCGCCCGCTCGGGCCCTCCCCGGCCTACCCGCCCTATCCAGCCCCTCCCCGCCGGTTCAGCGGCTGGAAGTTCCTTGGGCGGCTATTGTTTGGATTATCCGTGCTGGTCAATATCGGGCTGTTCTTCCTCCTGATTTCGGCGGTCGTCATGATCGCCACAGGCGGAGGCGGGATCTACCGGACTGTCCTGCGCGAAGGTCCCCGGGATAGCAGGATCGTCGTCATCAACATCGGCGGCATCATCGATGCCGGCCAATCCGAGGAGGTTTATCGCCAGATCGAAGCCGCCCGTCAGGACCGGGCCACCAAGGGGATCATCGTCCGCGTCGATTCACCGGGAGGCACGATCTCCGCCAGCGACCGCATCTACCGCGAGATCCTGGACTATCGCAAGGCAAGGGGCCTGCCGGTCGTAGCCTTCTTGCAGGGAACAGCCGCTTCGGGCGGGTACTACGCCTCCGTCGCCTGCGAGAAGATCGTCGCCGAACCCACGACCATCACCGGCTCGATCGGCGTGGTGATGATGCACTTTGTGTTCCAGAACCTGTTGGAGAACAAGCTGGGCGTCCAGCCCGTCTTCCTGACGATGGGGGAGAAGAAAGACTGGCCCAGTTCTTTCCGAACGCCGACGCAGGAAGAGCTGACGTATATCCACGACCGCCTGCTGGAGCCGGCCTATCAGCGGTTTGTGAGTGTGGTGAAGGAGGGCCGTCAACAGGCCCTCGCGCCGGCCGAAGTTGAGAAACTTGCCGACGGCAGCATCTTCGTCGCCGATCGGGCGCTGGAGGCGAAACTCATCGACAAAATCGGGTATCTGGACGATGCGATCGCGACGGTCAAGGCTCTGGCCGGAATTGAGAACGCCCAGGTCGTGGAGTATCGCAGGCCTTTCTCTCTATTCGGTATTCTGAATGCCAAGGGTCCGCAGATTCCCAAGCTCGACCGTAACACGCTCTTCGAGTTCGGCACTCCGCAGATCCTGTACCTATGGAACGCCTACCATTGATTCTCGGGATCAGGAGCGGGCAGAGTAATGTGTTGGAGGTGAGGCATGAGACGAACCCACGATGACTCTCCGGACGCCGCACGACGGGTTTTGGTGGGATGGGGGCTGATCGCCGCGCTGATGAGTGCAACGGTGCGGGCAGGGGCGACCCAGACAGGGCCGACCACGGGCCTGATTGCCATCCGCTCGGATGGCAAGAGCTTCGTGGAACAATCCGGCCGACTCTACGTGCCGTTCGGTGCCAATTACTATGATCCGAACACGGGCTGGGCACCGAAGATCTGGCGTCAGTTCGATGCCAGCCGCGTGACGCGTCACTTCGAGGTCATGCGTGACCTCGGGATCAACTGCGCCAGGGTCTTTTTGACCGCGGCCACGTTCCAGCCGGAGGTCAACACGATCGATGAGCAAGCTCTGGCGAAACTCGACACCCTCATTCGGATTGCACGCCAGTCCGGCATTCGGCTGATCTTAACCGGGCCCGACCATTGGGAGGGCAGCCCGAGCTATTGGAAACCGGATCGCTTCGCCGGCGCGCAAGCCCTCCAGGCATTGGAGAACTTCTGGCACACCGTCGGCAAACGGTATCGTGGCGAGCCCGCGATCTTCGCCTGGGATTTGCTCAATGAGCCGCACATCCCGTGGTTCATGGAGACTTGGCGGCCGATGTGGAACCGATGGCTTCAAGCCGAATACGGGACGTGGGACAAGCTCAAAACGGATTGGGCGGGTGAGATCAAAGAAGGTGAGTCCTGGGGAAACATCGTCGCACCGGAGAACAAGGCGAGCCAGGGCAATCCGCGTCTGCTCGCCTGGCAGAGGTTCCGCGAGCACTTGGCGGACGAATGGGTTCGACGACAGGTGGAGGCGATCCGACAGGCCGACCCGACGCACCTTGTGACGGTCGGCTATATCCAATGGTCCTATCCTCTGGTCCGTGGCGGCAACCCGAGCCTGTACGCCGCTTTCAATCCGCAGCGGCAATCGAAATGGCTCGACTTCCTGTGCATCCACTTTTATCCGCTCCTGGGCAAACCGCTCGAATCCCAGGAAGCCTGGGACAGAAATCTCGCCTATCTGCAAAGCGTCCTGGCCTACTGCCACGTCGGCAAGCCCGTGGTCCTCGAAGAATTCGGCTGGTACGGTGGTGGCGCCCCGCGCGGGCAACCCCCGTTGACCGAGGAAGACCAGGACCGCTGGATCGTGGCCGAGATCGAGGCGACGCGGCGTTTGTCGAATGGCTGGCTCTCCTGGCCCTTCGCGGACACCCCCACGTCCACCGATATGAGCAAGTACGGCGGCCTGGTCAGATCCGACCTGAGCCAGAAGCCGTGGGCCAAGAGCTTTGCGGCGTACGCTTCGAAACTTGCCGATCTGCCGCAATCCACGCCGCCACTTCCCACCTACGATGTGGCAGCATCGCTGACCACCCCGGCCGAGGAATTGAGGCCCATGCACGAGACGTACAGTCAAATGGTGCAAGCGGCAGTCGGCGAAGGGAAATCATCCAAGCCGGTGTTTATCGCAAACGACAAGGGTGAATATACGTTCGACACCGGCATTCTGCGCGGGACGCTGCGACAGGGCGGCAAGTCACTGGGCCTGGCACCCGTCATCCACATTCCTACCGGCGCCAGGCTGGACCGGAGCATGGGGATTCTGAGCTTCTACCGGGTCTTCACGACGGGCAAACGCTACGGCGCGGGGGCCTGGGACTGGCCCAGCACGGCCAAGCTGCTGCCCGACGGGGCCGTGCAGGTCACGTGGCCCGAGGCGGCAGACCGCCCCTTCGAGATGACGGCCCTCTACTGCTGGAAGGACGCCCAGACCATCGATCTCGAAACGACTGTCACGGCCCGCAAAGACGTGAGCGGATTCGAATCATTCCTCGCCTGCTACTTCAGCGAGACCTTTCCCACGCCCTGCGTCTATGTCAGGGAGAATCCGGAGGCCCAGGGCAAACCCGGCTTCCTGCCGGCCCGGAAGACGTACGGTGACTGGCAGATGTTTCCCCGGAACGACCAGGTTCTGCCGGTCATTCGCGATGGCCGGTGGGGTCTACAGCCCAACCCGGTGAATTGGACGATCATGCCCCGTCTGGCGGCCCCGCTGGCCCTGCGGCGTGGCGCCGGCAATGGTCTCGTTGCGGTCCTGATGGCGCCGCCGGAAGACTGCTTCGCCATTGCGACGCCCTACGAAGGCGAAAGCCATTACTCGCTGTATCTTTCTCGCTTCGGGCGCGACTTCAAACCTGGCGAGAGCGCCAAAGCCCGCACACGGCTCGTCATCGCACCAGGTGTTTCCGACGAACAGGCCGTAGCGCTCTACCAGCAGTACACGAGAGAACTGTCGATCAGGACCCTTTCGGACCTCGGTTCGTCAATGAGAGAAGGTGTGCACGACACACCCTACGGCTGGACGCAAACGATCATATCGAACCATTCGCCGTAGCGCTTGCCACTGAGCGTCACGTCCAAGGGGGCGATGTACACGCCCGGCTTGATCCCGGACGCCGCGTTTATCTTCAGTTGGAATTGGCCGCTGGACTCCGGTCCCACCGAGTCCTCCAATAAAGACGGCTCGACCTTGACCCCGCGTGGAGCATGCACCTCGATACGGCGTTCCTGCCGGCGCGACAGGAAATTGCGGACGTGCAGAGTGACTTCAGCGGTTTGGCCAGCCTTGACAAACACCCGGTATGGTTCCGCACGGACCCAGTATGGGTCGAACATGTAGCGGTAGTCCTCCTCGGCGCTCAGGCTCTGGTAAGCGTCGCGGATCTCACGGGCCCAAGCGACAAAGCGCTCGGCCATCTGCTGCGGCCGGTTCATGACCCAGGAATGTCCCGCCACGATCAGGTCCGGGCGGAGTTTCTGAAGGTACTCGGCCCCGTAAAGGTAGCCCTCTTCAAAAATGGCGCTGTTGCGGGCGACAACGGCCTCGTGGCCATCCTGGTGGGGGTCCGAGGGGTCGCCAAAGAGATTGTCGCCGGTGAAGGCGACGTGCTTGCCGTCGATCTGCCCGTGGATGCAGCAGCCGAACTCGGTCTGGCCCGGCATCCAATCCACCGTGAACGCGTAGCCCTCCCATTCGAACCGCTCCCCGCGTTCGAACGCCCGATCGATGTGCAGCGCGTCGAAGCCGGCTTGGTAGGCGGGGATCATGGCCGCGTAGTCGTATCGCTCCGGGTGCTCGCACACCTTTGCCACGTCCTTGAGCGTCCAGACCTGGGTGCCCCACTTGTCCCGCAGGTACGGCACGTCGAGGAAGTGGTCGCCATGCATGTGCGTGATCAGGACGGCGTCGATCTTCTTGAGACCGAGCCGATCCTGCATGGCCGTGAGCGATCCCGCCAGCAGGTCCCGGCCAATCAAGCCGCAGTCGAAGACCAGCGCATGGCCACTGTCGGCGATCAGAATACCGAAGTTCGGCCAGAAGTCCTTCTTCTTGAACTTGTAGAGATGCTTCGTCACCTGCCAGACAGACGATATGGAGGTCGGCTTTGACACGGTGTCCTGGTCGGCGGCCCCGAATGTGTTGATCTCATAGCCGCGCACGTACAGCTTCGCCAGCCTGCGAAGCTTGTCTTGATATTTCTGTAACTGCCCGACTGCTTCCTCGACAATCGTGCCGTGCGCGGGCAACAAACACGCGGGCTCATAGCTCTGGAGCATGCTGACGGAGCTAATCAATTCGTACAGCCCCTTGGCGAAACCGTAGTCCCACTCGCTGTCGAACCACGTGTGCATCTTCGCGCCGTCGAGCATCACGTCACCACTGAACGCGACCCAGCGGTCGTCGAGCTTCAGCAGGTAGGACATCCCGCCGGGGCTATTACCCTTCGTATCCAGACAGCGCAGCTCACGGCCGTGCCAGGTGAATACGTCCAGATCCTTGAACGTGCGGTCCAGCCGGACCGGCTCCAGCGGCGGGCGGACGTAACTGGCCCCGTGGACGGTATAGGCGTCGCCGAGGGTCGGCTTGGCCTTGCGGAACCTGATCGGCTCTTCGAACAAGGCCCGCTCGATTTCGGGGGCGGCGATCTGCGGTTTCCACGCCGCCAGCTTCGCAATGCCCTGGCACTGCTCGCGGTGGTGGTGCGTGAACAGGACCCACTCGACCTGGCGAACGCCGATCTCGCGCAGATGATCCAGCACGCTGCCGTCCCCAAGGTCAATCAGCAACGCGGTATCGCCGTCCCGCAGGACGTAGACGTTGCACGTGTCCGTCCAAACGAAGAGATTCGACACAGAACCTACGGGAACGAGCTTCGGTTGGGCATCCGCCGGCACAGCGGAAAAAATACCCAGGGTATAAACAGCGATCAGCAGCTTCAGATGATTGGTCATGGCGTTCTCCAGCACTCCCACGGGATTATAGGGTCGCTCCCGAGCCTTCACAACAAAATCGGTGAAATAGGCGCACGCCTTCGCCCGTCCTACTGGGAGAAATTGCTTGTATCATGTCGCATCGTGGAGATAATGAGGCCATAGGGCTCGGGCAACCGCCGGGCCAGGAGCAGATGGTGACTTCTGAATCCAGGACAACATCCGTACCAACCATCGAAGTAGGAGAAGACCCGCTATGAGTGAACCCATGCAAATCAGCACGTCCCGCCGCGATTTCCTGAAGAACACCGGCCGGCTCGCCGCGACCTCGGCCTTGGCGGCAGGACTGTCGTCGCGTCTGTACGCCGGCGAGAACAATACGATCAAGATCGTCCTGATCGGCTGCGGCGGCCGCGGCGGCGGGGCGGCGGACAATGCCCTGTCCGTCAAGAACGGCCCCATCAAGCTCGTCGCCCTGGCTGATGTCTTCGAGCCGCGGGTCAAAGGCGCCCACGACAACCTGATGAAGCTGCACAGCAAGCAGATGGAT
>CAYHAJ010000051.1:0-9929 GCA_964354535.1 uncultured Pirellulales bacterium | reverse complement strand
TGCGAGGAGTACATGGACTCTCATATCATCCTGGATCTTGACCACCAGGAGAATTTGGAGGCCGCCTTCTACAAGCTGATGCTGGATCTCCAGGGGCTGGTCGAAGAGTCCAACTACCGTTTTGTCCTCTGTGGCCTTTCTGCCCACCTCCAACAGCAAATGCGGTGTGTACGTCTTTCCGACAAATTCGACACCTTTGGCAGCCGGGAGGCCGCCCTCCGGGAACTGGCACCGGAGGACGCGTACTGAGTGCCCCGATCGCGTGAGGGGGAGGGTCAACGAGCGGAAAAGGAAGGGAGGGAATCGATCCTGCGTTTGCTGTGGGGGCCCAAGAGGGGATCTTTTTCGGCATATCGTCCCCGTTGGCCAGGGTCTCCAGCCTGGCTTTGCCGCGCCGGCGCCGTGTAGAGGTGTTGCGGGTGGCCCGCGGCCAAGTCCTATCAGAAACATCGGCAACGCAGTCTCCGCCTCATCGAATACGAGATGGTCGATCTCCTGGGCACGTTCATAACCCGCCGTGAACAGAGGCCCGCCCGCGACAATGCGGGCGTCCAGTTTCTTACACCGGGCGACCACCTTGTCCACGGAGTCCTTGTGAATGCACGTGGCACTGATGATCTGCGGGACCGACTCCGCAACGAGATCGAGGATCTCCCGATCAACTCCGTATTAGAGGAAGGGCGGCACAGAATCCGGCACAGCAACCGCCTGCTACCCCCTGCAATCCTATGCAGAACATCTTTGTGGAATTGACTAATAACACGGTTTTTCATGGCGCCGCAGAGGATTGCAGAATTTTGCAGAGCGTCGAAGTGGGCGGTGCAGGACTTGAACCTGCGACATCCTGCGTGTAAGGCAGGCGCTCTGGCCAACTGAGCTAACCGCCCGGTCGGATACGAGAATATCGGTTTTTCGCCCTTGCGTCAACCCGGCCTGGGGCGTATATTCTCCCTGTCGCGCAGCGGTGCGACAATCTCGTGGTCACGACTGTCGAGGGGTGAAGTCATGGATGTGGCAGAGGCGATTCGCAACCGGTATTCCTGCCGGCACTACCAGGATAAGCCCTTGGAGCAAAACAAGTTAGATGCGGTTCTGGAGGCGGCCCGGCAGGCCCCTTCCGCCAAGAACCTCCAGGACTGGCGGCTCGTGGTGGCGACCGGCAAGGAGACGAAAAAGCAGCTCGCCGCGGCAGCCAACAACCAGACCTTTCTCGAAGAAGCCGGCGCGATCATCGTGGCCTGCACCGTCAGCGACCACGTGATGCGCTGCGGCCAGGCGGTCGGCCCGATCGACGTCGCCATCGCCCTGGAGCATATCGCTCTGCGGGCCACGGACGTGGGATTGGCCACCTGCTGGATCGGCTCGTTCTACGCCGACAAGGTCAAGGAGATCGTCGGCATCCCCCAAAACGTGACCATTATCGAGTTGATGGCCCTGGGCTATCCCGCCGACAGCCCCAAGGAGCACCGCCGCGAGCCCCTGGAGCACATCGTCAGCTTTGAGAAGTGGAAATTCTGACGGGCTCTGAACCACCACCCATTGGAATCTTGTTTGCTCGCAAAGATCCCTGAGGGGGCGGAACATAAATCATTGCAACCCAACGAATTATGTCTCGCGCAAGGACGCAAAGATCACCGTGTGGCGTTCCGCCGTAACCAAAACCAATTGTCCGCAGATTACGCCGATTGACGCAGATTTTCCGAAAAGCAAGGGCGAGAAGGAAGAGCAAGAGACAACTGAAAGCGTGGGGGCTCCTATTTGTTTTCTCTCTCCTACTCTTTCCCTCCCTCTTTAATCTGTGAAAATCGGTGCAATCTGCGGATCCCAGATTCATCTGCCTTTCAGGGCCTGAAACGTGCCCTGCCAAAAAGCTTGCCCGAAGCAGGTAAACAACGCTTGACTCTTTCCCACCCGCCGCTACAATGGGGGCGGATTTGGGTCCCGGGGACGTAGTGTAACGGGAGCACACGGCGGTCGCATCGCCGGAATGAGGGTTCGATTCCCTTCGTCTCCACTCACGTCAGCATGCTTGTTACCACTTGCTACTTTGCACGATCGGTGCTCCTGTAGACAGCGGTTCACGCGAAAAACAACATGAACGGCAGGAAGTACTGCTGAGAATGCGGTTCTGATCGCACCAATCGCCGTTGCCGGACGTGATTCTCTGAAGTCTCCCTTGACTTTAACAGGCGAATTTCGTATATACCATGTAAGGACAGTGTATGGATGATGATAGGATGACCCGCAAGGCGGGAGGTTGATATGAGGAATTCGGAAACAGTTCAGGTTCGAGTCGACGAACAGACCAAGGCCCAAGCCAAGAAGGTGCTTGCCGCCTTGCACTTGTCGATGTCCGAGGCCGTCTGCCTGTTTCTCCGCCAAGTCGTTCTGCAACGGGGTCTCCCGTTCGAGGTGAAGCTTCCGAACGCGCTGACGCGTGAGACGATCGAAAAGGCAGAGCGAGGCGAAGACGTGAAGGAGTTCGCAACCGTGGACGAGCTTTTTAAGGACCTGAGGATCTGATACTTCGCAGGACAGGACAATTCAGGAAAGACGTCAAGAAGCTCCAGCGCCAAGGCAAGGACATGTCGGTGCTCAGCAGTGTTATTGAGAAGCTCGCCGCAGGACAGCCGCTCCCGGCCGAATGCCGAGACCACAAACTGGTCGGAGATTGGCGAGGCTGCCGCGAGTGCCACTTGGCGGGCGATTGGCTCATCATCTACCAGAGCACAGAACAGGTTCTGACACTGGAGCGCACCGGATCCCACTCGGAGCTATTCGGGTAATCGGAGCTCCGCAATATCTGCTGGTTCATTCCAGTCCGGCGTCAAACAAGCCAGATGTCCCCAAACCTCCTCAAAGAGGCGCCCGAAACAATCTTTCGAAATCTATGAAAAATACGTAGTTAGCACAATGGATACGATTTTGGAAATTCTGTATTATGGGTAGAGTCGGTGAGCGAATGGAGGCTGTGCGGTGCTCAGGAGAATCAGGAGTTGGTTGGGGGAGAAGACCGGGGTGGTAGGGGCGAATGATTATTCGCCCGTGCGGCCCGCCGGAGCGCCCTCTTTCGAGCCGCTGGAGCCTCGACTCCTCTTGAACGCTGATTTCGGCACCCTTCAGCCGGTCCCGCCCAGCGAACTCACGCCCGTCAGTCAAGGCATCTACGTCGCTCTCGATCGGGAAGACAGTTCCATTCAGGCAGACCTATCGCCCATCCTCACCATCGACGTGACGCCCTGCGACCAGGCAAACCAGCCGGCACCAGCGCCGGTGTCCTCCGAAAACGCGGCTGCACAGGTCGAAGGCGCGGTTGTCGCGCAGACGACCCCGTTGGCTTCCTCCGGCATAACGGAAGATGATGCTGCCGATCCAGTTTTTCCTGGTCAGCAGGATATGGTGCTCGCTTCGGAGACTCCATCCATCGAGATTCGGGGGCCTCCGGTCGGGACGGAGGGCCAGCAAGCTATCGAGCTATTCAGCGTCTCACCGGCGCTGTTTGTAGAGAATCAGGGGCAGTGGTCCGATCCATCGATTCGCTATGTCCACGATGGTAGCTCTGTAGACGTGGCAATGCTGGATTCGCAGATAGCATTCCAAGTCACAACGAACGAGCCGAAAGAAAGCAGCGGCACGAGTGGGCTGGAGTCGGAATTTGGTTTGGAGGGATTGCTGGGGCATCCGGGGTCAGAGGACCGCGAAACGCAGGTGCTCCAGTTCTCCGCGTCGTTTGTCGGGGCAAACCACATCCAGCCGAAGGGTTTGGAGCTTTCGGAGAGCGTATTCAACTACCAGGTGGGGGACCGGACGAACTGGCGTGAAGGCGTCCGTTCGTACCAGATCGTGGCCTACGATGGGCTGTATGAAGGGATCGACCTGAGGACGTGGGGCCAACGGACTCACCTGAAATACGAGTTCCACGTGGCGCCTGGCGCCGACTACCATCAGATCGCGGTCAGATATGCGGGCATTGCGAACCTATCGCTTGGAGAGGACGGGTCGCTAAAGGTTGATCTGGGGAGGGAATGGGGCGTTATCCAAGATGACGCTCCGTACGTTTACCAGGAGATCGACGGGCAGAAGGTGGAGGTGCCCGGGCGGTTCCTCTTGCTCGATGATCGGACCTACTCATTTGAGATCACTGGCAGCTACGATCCGGCCGTGGAGTTGATCGTTGACCCCGACCTTGTCTGGGCCACTTACCTTGGGGGAAGCGCTTCAGATGGCGGCCGTGGCATCGCCGTAGATTCCTTGGGCAACGCCTTCGTGACGGGGACGACCTACTCCAGCGACTTCACCGGCGGCTCCAACAACGGTGGAACAAACAATAGTTTCAAAGGGGGCACCTCTGACGCCTTCGTGGCCAAACTGGCCTCTTCCGGCACACTGTCTTGGGCCACCTACCTGGGAGGAAGCGCTAGCGACTACGGCTACGGCGTCGCCCTGGACACGCCAGGCAACGCCTTCGTGACAGGGTATACGTTTTCCAGCGACTTCATCGGCGGCTCGAACGACGGGGGAACGAACAATAGCTTCAAGGGGGGCACCTGCGATGCATCCGACGCCTTCGTGGCCAAACTCAGCTCTTCCGGCACGCTGTCTTGGGCCACCTACCTCGGGGGAAGCAGTTTCGACTGGGGCTTCGGCATCGCCGTGGATGCCTCCGGCAACGCCTTCGCGACGGGGGGTACGATGTCCAGCGACTTCACCGGCGGCTCGAACGACGGGGGAACGAACAATAGCTCCAAGGGGGATACCCCCAGCGACGCCTTCGTGGCCAAACTGACCTCTTCCGGCACACTGTCCTGGGCCACGTACCTGGGAGGAAGCGCTAGCGACTACGGCTGCGGCATCGCCATGGACGCCTCCGGCAACGCCTTCGTGACGGGGCAGACGACCTCCGGCAACTTCACTGGCGGCTCCAACAACGGTGGAACGAACAATAGCTTTAAGGGGGGCGACGATGACGCCTTCATGGCCAAACTGAGCGCTTCCGGCACGCTGTCCTGCGCCACCTACCTCGGGGGAAGCGGTAGCGACTACGGCAACGGCATCGCTGTAGACTCCTCGGATAACGCCTTTGTGACGGGGCTGACGTACTCAAACAACCTCACCGGCGGCTCCAACAACGGCGGAACGAACAATAGCTTCAAAGGGGGCGACTGTGACGCCTTCGTGGCCAAGATCACGGACACCATGTCAGATCCGGCCGTGGACCTGACGCTTGTCGGCACCTCCTCGCCAAGCTTCCGCCCTGGCGAGACCGTGACGGTAACGATGAGGGCGACTAACACGGGCGGCGATGCGGGCAACGTTGTTGTCACGATCAATGTCTTCGAGCCCACGCTCGACCAGAAGGGTTTTGAACGTCTGGTATACAACAGTCACGAACCGGCGGACCAGGACCAGGAATTCCCGTTGGGAAACGGCCAGAGTCAAGACTGCCGTTTCACATTCACACTGCCCGAAAATGCCAAGCCGGGCTTCTATCGCGTTCTGGGAGCGGTCAGAACGGCTCCCTACGATGCGGACGTGGTCCTCGACACGACAGGTCCCGAGGTGGCAACGGTGGACTGGTCTGATGCGGCCTATTGCGTCGGATTCACTGTCCAGCCGGACCTGAGCCATGGGACCGAGGGCGTGACCGTCCTGGTTCACGGTTACTATGACGACCTGTTTGGGTTGAAGCCGGACAGACCTTTGGACTACTGGGGTGCTGCCAACGTGGCTGCTCTGCTTCAAGCATATGGCGGAGGACAGGCCTTTGAGTATGACCCCGCCACGGGAAGCCGAGAGGAGGTTACCGACGAGATTCCGGGCGCGGTAAGGCGAACCGATGGTGAGCAGGTCATCCTCTACAACTGGCAGGATGCCTCCGAGCAAGCTCATGCGGGGCAGGCCGAAGCTGCTGCAGAGGCGTTCGTCGCCGCCCTTGTTCAGTATGGCTATATCAATCCCGCGGTGCCTACGGAGAGCAGGCACCTGCATCTTGTCGGTCACAGCAGGGGAGCTGCTGTCGTCAGCGAGATGGCCCAGCGATTGGGAGTGTGGGGTGTCAGTGTTGACTATATGACGCTCCTGGACCCCCACGACTATTCAGAACACCCGGTTCCGAAGGATGAGTATTTTTGGGATCCCGCGGTCCAGATATGGAACAACGTACGGTATGCAGACTGCTATTGGCAGTGGGCGAGCAACGGCTTTGTTCCGAGCGGAAGAGAGATGCAAGCATTGGATGACTCCTCCAAGTGCGAACGCGAGTTGACACGGCTTCCCGGGTTCTCGGATAACACCAGCACGGGGTTGCCTGGGACGCTATCCAGTGCGCATAGCAATGTGGTTACGTGGTACTTTGGCACCGTCAGCCCTGGTCTTCCCCCAGAGGAAGAATGGCGCACAGCGTGGTATCTCGACGAGGAGAACGCATCGGGCCTGGGTCGGGCAGGATATTCTGAGGGATTCAGCAGATGGGCCGCATTGGGTGGCTACAATAGACACTATGAGCCTGACGCACCACACGATTCGGCAATCACCGAGGTCGCTGATCCGGCGAATCCGGATCAAGCCCACGGTCTGGTGTCGTTTGCTGGAGATGCGCCGACCGATCACGATGACAATTCCGCGCCAACTCGGTTCTTTAACGGGGACTTCGATTTGGCGGACTTGGGTGAGCCTGTGGCTGGTTGGTCCTACCACGGCGGCACCTCCCCGGCGCTGCACGTGGATGCACCGCAAGGACCGAACGGTTGGGACGGGGCCGATCAGTCGATATTGCTCGACGATACGTCTACTTCGTTCTCAGCCGTCCACAACCGCTTCGTATGGGATCCAAAATATCGATTCGTGGAATTCGACGTAGGCATTGAGAGCGCAAGCCCCGGAAGCAGACTCATGGTCAGTTGTGCCTACGGCACCCAGTATATCGATCTCGCAACGTTGGACCATCCCCATCAGAGACTGACATTCAGAGATGGCAGTGGAGGCTTCGGCGTAAGTACCTTGAGTCTGAGTGTAGTCGGTGCCCACGCGAGACTCTACATTGACAATGTGGACCTGACGGAAGATTGCGATGGTGTCTCATCGGTAGAAGAACAGGGACCCACTGGGGACGATCCGGATTATGATGGCAACGGTGATGGCACACCAGACGCTCAGCAGGATAATGTGGCTTCCTTTCACACGGTAACTGATGACTATGTCACCGTTGCCTGTCCGGAAGAAATGGCGCTGACTGACGTGAGCGCTATTGCCAATCCTTCGCCGACAGATACCCCTCAGTCGGTAGAAGTCCCATACGGTTTCTTCGACTTCCAGGTGACGAATCTAACGGCAGGCGAGGCTGTGGTGGTGGACCTCCATGTGCCGGATGGTTCGATTGTGGACTCTTACTACAAGTACGGTCCCACGCCCGACAACGCGACGCCCCACTGGTATGAGTTCACTTTCGATGGCACGACAGGTGCGGTAATCGACGGCAACGTGATTCACCTGCATTTCGTCGATGGGCTAAGAGGCGACGACGATCTGACCGCCGATGGCATGATCGTCGAACCCGGTGCTCCTGCGGCGGTGAATCATCCGCCGGACGTCGATCTGATGGCATACTATCCATTCAATGGCAATGCAAACGATGCATCGGGCCATGGCCATCATGGCAGCGTCCAAGGGAACACCGTTTTGACGAGCGACCGGTTTGGAGAGCCTGACAGCGCCTACTACTTCGATGGTGACAATGACTACATCAACTTGGGCTACGACCCGACCTTTGCCCCGGAAGACTTCTCCGTGGCTGCGTGGTTTAAGACATCTGCCTCAGGACCTTCACTCTGGCAGGTTATCTATGGTCTAAGCTATGAGGCGGGTTCGCATCCGGAGTATGACATCCGCATTGAGGGCACGGACGTGCTGGTGTTGAAGATTCGGGACCAGCGGCTTTACGGCAATACCCCAGTCACCGATGGCCAGTGGCACCACGTGGTTGCCGCTCGCGTGGGGAGTCTGGCCAAGATTTACCTGGATGGGGAGCTTGATGCTGAGTCCAACGCGATGTCGGGAAGCGTAGGCGAGCCAAGAACACCGCAGTTGCCATACTACATAGGCGGGGTATACGAAGACGGGGGCAGTGCCCCCGCCGGTTATGAATTCCACGGTTCGCTTGATGAAGTACGTATCTACAACCGTGCTCTCTCTGAGGCGGAAGTATGGCAACTCGCTGGGCAGGATCCGGCGGCGTACTATCCGTTCGATGGGAATGCGAATGATGAGAGCGGCAATTACCTGCCCCTGACGGTTTATGGCGCGACCCTGACCAGCGACCGTTTCGGAAATCCGAATAGCGCATACGGTCTTGACGGCGTGGATGACTACATCTCTGGACTCTCTTATGATCCGATAGTCCCCTCCGCCCAAAGTAGTTTTGCTGTGTCATTCTGGTTCAAGCCAACCACTACGTGGGCTCCAGGAGACAATCCCAATAGCTTGGTGGTGGGCAACCACGAACTGGTAGGTGGTCTGCTCGATTGGGGGATTCAGACTAACATTGTCTGGCAGGAACCATTGTACTTCTGGTGGGTAGAGGGTGATCCCAGTGTTCTGTTGACATCGCCGGCCACATTCACTGCTGGGACATGGTACCACGTGGTGTCAAACTACGACGCGTCCGCGAAGAACCTGTCCATGTGGGTCAATGGCGTTCGTGGCAGTCAGACAACCATGACTGATGATATCGGGAGGGACGCGGCAGCCAACGTTCTGACGATAGGAAGGTACGCGGCTCAGTACGCCGACATGTGTATTGATGACTTGCGGATCTACAATCGAGCGCTCTCCGAGGCGGAAGTACGGCAACTCGCCGGGCAGGATCTGGTGGCGATCCTGACGGATACGAATTCCGCGACGGTCCCAGAAGGTTCGACAGCTACGTTCCAGGTGAAGCTGTCGGCACAGCCGATTTCAGATGTGGTGGTTTCAGTGAGCCGGGTCAGCGGCGACGGCGACCTTACCGTCAGCGGGGGATCGAGCCTGACGTTCACGCCTGAGAATGGGGATACGTACCAGACAGTGACCCTATCGGCGGCGGAGGATGTGGACACCGCGAACGGGACGACCGCGATCCGATGCGGCGCGTCGGGACTGGCGGACAAAGATGTAACCGCCACGGAGCAAGACAATGATCCGGAGAACACGGTGCTGGGCAATGGAGTTTCGATCGCGGATGGGGATACGACTCCGGACAGTGCCGATCACACGGACTTTGGCTCTGTAGCGCAGGGGGGCACGGCCATCAGCCGAGTCTTCGCGGTTCGGAATGACGGCGCGGCCCTACTGACGCTGGGGGCGGTGGCGGTTCCGGCGGGCTATACGCTGACGGAAGCTCTCGCGAGCAGCTTGGCTCCGGGGGGCTTGGATACCTTCACGGTCCAGTTGGAAACCGCGATGGTGGGAACCAAGGCCGGCGAGATCACGTTCACGAACAACGACAGCGACGAGAACCCCTTCAATTTCCAAATCACGGGTGTGGTGACCGGCGGGACGGAGCCGGAGATCACGGTGCTGGGCAATGGGGTTTCGATAGCGGATGGGGATACGAGTCCCAGCGCCGCGGACCACACGGACTTTGGCTCGGTCGCGCAGGGGGGCACGGCTCTCAGCCGGGTCTTCGCGGTCCGCAATGATGGCGTGGCCCTGCTGACGCTGGGGGCGGTGGCGGTTCCGGCGGGCTATACCCTGACGGAAGCTCTGTCGAGCAGCCTGGCTCCGGGGGGCGTGGATACCTTCACGGTCCAGTTGGAAACCAGCACCCCCGGGGCCAAGGCCGGCGAGATCACGTTCACGAACAACGACAGCGACGAGAACCCCTTCAATTTCCAAATCACGGGTGTGGTGACCGGCGGGACGGAGCCGGAGATCACGGTGCTGGGCAATGGGGT
>CAYHAJ010000050.1:0-10043 GCA_964354535.1 uncultured Pirellulales bacterium | reverse complement strand
ACTGGTACTTGCTCTGAATCCGTGCGATCATCTGTGCATCCTGCATGCAGGTGTTATCACACAATCCCTCAAATCGATCAATAGTAATTTGTGCAAGTTATTTATGCGCGATCACTTACGGCGTCACTACAAACCGTCTGCTTTCTATGGCGCCTTGAACACGGGTCCCGGTCTTGCGGCCAGGGCGGCGGCCTCCGCCTCGGACAGAGCGCGGTTGTAGAGACGCACGTCGTCGACCGCGCCACGCATGTACTCCGTGCCATAGGAGACACCAATACGGAGTTGCTGGCCGCTCTTCATGAACAACGGCGTCCCGGTGAACGTCGCGGTCGCCGCCAGAGCGCCGTCCAGGTAGAGCTTGGCCGTGTCGGTGGTGTCGTCAATCGCGTAAGCGATGTGATGCCAGGCGCCCATCGTGATGTTGCCGCCGCGGGGCGTAGTGATGTCCACGGCGGTGTTCAGCCAGGCGGTGCCGTTGCCGATGTCACCGTGGATCATGGCCGCGTTGGCTTTCAGATCGAACGTGTTCTCGCCGCTGAACCGGGTCCCAATGAAGCCGCGCCAGACGCTCTTGTCCGCGTATCTGACCCACGCCGCGACGGTGAAGGAATTCATCGACAGGTCGGTCGCGTAGGGAACGGTGATGTACTGTGAGTCGGCCTGGATATTCATGGCCTGACCGACCTTGCCGGCGACGAACTGGGGCGAGCCCGTGGCGGTGCCGTCATGGCCGCCCACGGCGTCCTTGGCGTCGCCGTCGAGCTTGTAGTGAGCGATGAGGCCCGTCGTACCCGGATCGGCCGGCGTGACTGATGCGGCGGGCGCGGGGTACAGCCGAACATCATCGATGAGCAGCTTGCCCTTGGCCCCGGCGCCCTCGACGCCGATGGCCAGCTTGGTGACCTTCTGCAGATTCGTGTTCACGGACGCCAGATCGACCGCCCAGGGCAGCCAGGCCCGGATCGTCAAGTCATCCGCGGCGCCGCTGTAGAGCACCTTCGTGCCGTTGATCTTGAGGTAGAGCTGGCCGGTGTTGTTCGGGTCCCCGAAGAAGTAGAGAACCAGGCTCTTGCAGCCGTACTTCGTCCAGTCCTGGGGTGCATCGAAGACCCGCTCGGTCTCGGAATAGGCCGCTCCGGCAGTGTTAGCATAGGTTAGCGGCATCGATTGCTTACCGCCGAAGAACAGGTAGATCTCGGCGAAGGGGGACTGGCTGTTGCCGACGACCGCGCCGTTGGCCTTCGGATTGTCGAAGCCGTCGATCCACGTCTCATAGATGCGTGTGCCCTTGCCTTCAAAGTCGTTGTAGCTGTCGAAGTCGTCGACCGCGACGCCTTTGACCGTGGCGAAGCTCCAGACGGGGCTTTCCCAACTGCTGGGGGTGGCGGTCTCATTGACCTCGACTACTTTCCAGTAGTAGGTCCGGCCGAGCTCCACGTCCATCGTGTAGGTGGTCTTGGTCGCCGTCCCGGCGAGCGTCAGGTTGGCAGCGTCAGTCCCGAGGAATACCTGGTGCGAGGCCGCTCCGCGTCCGGGCCGCCAGCTCAGCGTGACCTGCGGGTCCAGACCGGTCGTGCCGGAAACGGGGTTGGGATACGTTGCCCCGGCGGGAATCTGGTAGAAGCGGACTTCGCTGAGGCCGTACTGTGTCACGAGGCCGCCCCAGTTGCTGCTGATCGAGAGCTTCACGTACTTGGCCGCGGCCCCGGCGAAATTGACGGTCGTATTGGTCGTGTACGTCGCCAAACCGTTGGCCTGCGCAAACTCGACGTCGCCCAGCGTGGCCCAAGTCGTGCCGTCCGTGGAGTATTCCACTTTCACGGCCCTGGCGCCGAAGCCGATCATGGTCTCGATGGGCTGGTTGGAGTTCCAGACCAGCAGGCGGTCCAGTTTGTAGGTCTTGTCGAAAGCGTACTGGACCCAGGGCTTCGGGTCATCTTTGGCACTGAGCCACATCTGCTCACCCGTGGTGGAGTGCTCATCGCCGGCATTAAGGCCCGAGCCGTCGGCGGTCTTCTCCGGTCCCATCGTGGGGAGGCTCACGCTGGACGCGGTGGCCGCGATGCTGGCCTTGCCGATCGGATAAGAGACCGGTTCCACGGTGAAGCTCCAGACGCCGCCCCTGAAGACTGTGTGGTCGGGGGTGGCGTTGACTTCATCGACGCGCCAGTAATAGGTCTTGCCCAGCTCCAGCCGGCCGGGAGCGAACTCGGTCGTCTTTTGGCTCGCGCTCGCCAGGACGCCCAGCGGCGCTGCGACCGTCGCCGTGTTGACATCGACAAAGGAGGTCCCGAAGTAGACATCGTGCGCGCCGGCGGTTTCACCAGCCTTCCAGGCCAGTGCCGGCTCCCGGTAGATGTCGGTCGCCTTGTCGGCCGGACTGGGACCGAAGGCGCTGTTGGGCCCGCGCAGCAATTCGTTCGTAATGCCGTAGAGGTGGACGCCATTATTGTTGTAGGTGGTGAGGAAGCGGAGCGTCACGTTCGTGTCATCGCAGGTGTAGGTGTAGTCGAGGTAGTGCGCCCCGCCGCCGTCGCTCGAGACATCGAGAACGTCGGAGAACGTGCCGTTGTGCCCGCCGTCGGCTTGGACGGTGATCGTTCGGTTCGGAGTTGCGGCACCCCAGGCGCGATAGTACCAGCGGAATGAGTAGGTCGCTCCCGGCGTGAGATTCGATAGGGTCAGCACGGCACCCGCCCCAAGGGTCGTCGAGCCGCTGTGATAGATCATATCCCGGAAAAGACCGGCACTGTTGCCATCCACCTGACCGGCGGGGTCATTGCCCGCGTGGGTGGCGATGCTGATTGAGGACCGGGTATCGGTGATCGTGTAGCCGAAGCCCTGGGCGCTAGTCCGGGTGTAGACCGCGGTGATGTTGGCGGTCGGCCCCCGCTCCAACGCGACGCCGTTGATCGTGGCCGGGGCGTTGGACCCGAAGTCGAAGGCGTGGGTATACGTCTTGGTGGTGCTGATACCGATGGCGGCGTCGGTGCCCGTGGCGGGCAGATTGACAATCGTCATCGTCCCGGCCCCGACGGTCAGGTTCATCACCAGCACCGCCAGGATTGCGCCAAGGACTCTTACAGGACGCCGCTTACAGAAACCGCTTCTTGCACACATAGTGACCTCCCGAGAAAAGTTGGATGAAAGTAGTTGATCCCATTCGCCCCTGCGAAACTGGTGTGACAACTCCACTCCTGACCTCCTTTCTGCTGGCCCCGGTACGCGCCTATTCTAACTATTTTCGGCAGATTGTACCATCGCTGTCGAAATATTTGTCCCCACCTCGCGCTATCCCCCAAAATACCAGATCGGCTGGAGGCACAGGACAACCGGCACATAGAGGGAGTGAGAACGCAGAGGCGCGCTCAGAGGCAGAAATGCGAGCACACGTTTCGGCTTTGCAGGGGGTGGGGAAACAGTGTATGATACCACCGGCGTCGAGGTGTTGCGGTTTTGGGAGAAAAGCCATGAGAATCTGTTGGATGGCTCCGGTTTCCATTCTCCTGCTGTGTGGTTGTGCACACGAGCCCACAACCTATCAGCGGGCCGGGAGGGCGTGGGCCAAGGGCTTCTCGGAGAAGCGGATCGCGGAAGACACGTTCTACGTCACCTATCGGGCCAACGCCAAGACGCCGGGACGCGTGGTGTGTGCCTATCTCTACCGCCGGGCTGCCGACGTGACACTGCGGTATGGCTTCCGGTATTTTGCCGTCGTCCGCGGCCCCCGAATGCCGATAGGCTTGGAGGTCCACCACGTCTATAGCGAAGATCGGGACGGTTGGGAGCCGATCGTGGAAGAGGCGCCCGTCTCCGGGACGCTGTTCATGACGATTCAGTGTCTCAAGGAGGTGCGGAAGGTGCCCGGGGCGCGTCTGATCGACGCCCAAGGCTTTCTGGAGAAGAACCCCAATCCATGGACTTGGTGAATGGCGACGGTTGAAATTGCATCTCTGACGAAGTGGTACGGCCGGACGCGCGGGGTCGAGGATGTGACCTTTTCCATCGAGGCAGGCGAGGTCTTTGGCTACCTCGGACCCAACGGCTCCGGCAAGACCACGACGATTCGCTGTCTCATGGGCCTGCTGCGGCCGGACGGCGGCGCGATCCGCGTCTTGGGTGAGCGGGTCGTGCCGGGACGAGGCACGCAGCATGCACGGATCGGCTATCTGCCGGGCGACTTTCGCATCTGGGGCCGCGCCAAAGCCCGGCGCTCGCTGGGTCTGCTGGCAACCCTGGGCGGCGATGGCTCGGCGGCCCGACGCAAGGACTTAGCGGTCCGGCTCGAATTGAACCTGGACCGGCCGGTGGGGGACCTCTCCAAGGGCAATCGGCAGAAAGTGGCCCTGATTTCCGCCTTTCAGCATCGGCCCCAGGTGCTGGTGCTCGATGAGCCTACGGCGGGCCTGGACCCGCTCATGCGCCAAGCGGCCTTGGATCTGATTCGCGAAGCGGCCAACGATGGGGCGGCGGTCCTGTTGTCCTCGCACGATTTGAGCGAAGTGTCGGCGGTGTGCAGTCGGGCCGCGATCCTGCGCGAAGGCCGGCTGGTGGAGATGGCGCCGATCGCCCAGATTATCTTGCAGGGCGAGCATCGCCTGAAGCTCTGGTTCGTCAATGGCGCTCTGGTCCCGGAGGTGCCGACAGACCACTTGCCGGGGGTACGAACCGTCGAGCGACAGCCCGGGATGCTCCATCTTGCCTATCAGGGCACCGCCGATGCCATTCTCAAATGGGCCGCCCAGTTTTCGGTGGATCGAATCGCCACGCCGCAGACCTCGTTGGAGGAAGCCTTCATTCAGTACTATCGCCGGCCGCCGAACACCGAGGACAAGGCCGCGAAAGGAGTCCGCTCATGAGCCATGCCTCCCGGCCGCCGTTTCCGCTGGCGCTGCTGCGCTTCTGGCTGCTGCGGATTCTACCCGCGTGGTGCGGGATTGCCCTGTTGATTTTCCTGATGCAGATCGCCGTTAGCGGTATCGTCCACGACAATGAGAAGGTCAAGACCTTTCTGGCGTTTATCGATATGCTGCCATCGATTGTGAAATCCGCCCTCGGGGGTGAGATGCTGCGAATGGGCAATACGGCGGGTTTGATCGCCATCGGCTACAATCACCCGTTTGTCATGTTTCTCTTCATGCTCTTTGCCGTCGGGACGCCCACCGGGCTGCTGGCCGGCGAAGTGCAGCGCGGGACCATGGAGCTGATCCTCAGCCGCCCGATCACGAAAATTCAGGTCTACATCTGTGCCGGCATCCTGACGCTGGTCGGCATGTTCGCTCTGGTTGTCGTGATGTTCCTGGGGACGGTCGTGTCCGTGCACATCTTCACCTTCAAGGACCGCGTTCCCCTCGAGGTCTTCTTTCGCATCGCGATCAATGGCGGCTTACTCGCCAGCACCTTCGGCGCCTTTTCCCTCCTCTGCGCCGGCACGTTCCGGCGTTTTTACGCCGCCGTCGGCATCTCCGTCGCGTTTCTCGTCGTCAATTACTTCGTGGCGGTTATCTCCAACTGGTGGCCCCGCATGGCCTTCCTCAAACGCGTGACACTCTTCTACCTGATCGACAGCTCCAATCTCTGGGAGGGCTGGCCGCTGCGCAACATGGCTATCCTGGCAGCGATTCTCCTCGTAGCGGCCGGTGTCGGCGCGGTCATCTGGCACCGTCGCGACCTGCCGTTGTAATGGATCGGGGAACGTTCGTCGGTGGCGCGGCGGATGGGATTGGAACGATGGAATGATGGAATAAGGGGTGGCCCGGCGTGTCTCGATCCCCACTATTCCAATAGTCCAGTATTCCAATCTTCCTGCGAGCGGCGTAACCGTCCTGCGTTTCACTGTCCTTCAGCATTTTCTTGTCCGAAATTTTCTTGCATTACTGCCGCGTCACCGGCACAATAGCCCGATAGGCTTGGAGCCTATGTGGATGTTGGCGTGCGGCAATGCTCGCTGTGACCGGCAAATCGGGTTCCGCAGTGGGACAGCCGCCCCCGGCTGTCGAGCGCAGAAGATGACCCCCGGGGGCGGGGGTCCCACCTGTGTCGGGACCTCAACCAGCACCCTCCGGGGAGAAACGTCCGGAGAAGGGAGTTTACGGATTTGAGGGTGACCACATGATGAAGCTACCGGAACGAAAACCATCGGGTCGTGAGAAGGATCAAGCCGCGGTCGCTCTTTTGGCGCAGTTGCGGGAGAAGCTGCACTCGGAGGAGATCTCGCACGCGCGCAAGGCCGCCTTTAACCTCTCTTGGATGCAGGAAGACGGTCTGGACATCCTCATAGAGGCGCTGTTCGGCAGTTTTCCGAGGGACACGAAGAAAGCGGCCGCCTATGGCCTGCGCAGCATGAACGGCCGCATGCGCAAGCTGGCCGAAGAGGCCCTCACCAAGGGCCTGACCCACTCTAACCGCATCACGAAAGACGCCTGTGCCAAGTCGCTGCAACTGATGAAGGAAGGCCCCGCCCCCAAGAGACCAGGCGGCTTCCAGAGAAAGTTCCAGCGGCCCCGCCGTCCCGGCATCCGGGAATTCCGAGACCGCGGCCCCATGCGGAATCAGTTTCAGTCGAGGAACGCCCGCCCCAACCGGTAGCCGCTGCACCGGAGATTGTCACCTTGACAATCGGGTAGCCGTGGCCCGTGATTGCTTGCGCGAACGTTGTACGGCCGCTTTGCGAGAACGAGGCAAAGGACAAAAAGGACCTAAAGGACCTCAACGACCTAAAGGCTCGCAGTCCGGAACCCTTGTCACGGGCTTTGCCATTTAGGTCCCTTAGGCCCTTTGGGTCCTTGAGGTCCTTTCCGGGAGTCCTTTATGGCCGATGGCTTCATCCCACCGCACGGCGGCTACGCTCACCTGCTCTCCTATCGCAAAGCCGAGATCATCTACGATGCCACCTCCTCGACCAGCAGATCCGACGCTTGGAAAAGGACTTCCTCAAAGATGGCGGTCTCCGTGAGCGCACGACCTGTGCCCGTCTTACCGAACGCGACAAACAACGAAAAGAAGGACAGGAACCCCGAGAACGAATAGCAGCCACTCAGCCACCTGGGAAAGACAACAAAGCGAACTGTAACGTGTGCTGTGGACTCTGTGGGCTTGGCGGTTCTGCCAGAAGCATATGGCCCTTTGCTTTCTCAATTTGTGGGCAGGGTCTTGATTTCTCCTAGGTGTAGCGTACAGTACTGTGTGTTAGTGGATGGCATTGGGCAATGCGATGGACTCGGCACACACGCTGCATGACCTTCTGACGGAGTTAGATCTACACGATTCGCCTGAATATGTTTCGGCGGATGTGGAGAAAGTGCGCCCCCAGGATCGGCATTTTCTTGAATGGGGACGAGACAAGATTGGCGCAGACGGCGTTGTCTTTCAGCGAATTCCGGTGAATGACTCCAGCTATCCGCTGGCCTACTTCCGTCGATTAGCGGATGATAATCCATCAAACAGGGCTGAAGCTCATCGGCTTGCTTGGAATATGGGACGTGCTCCCTTGCTGTTCCTCGTGACGCAGGGCAAGATTCTTGTTTACAGCACCTATGAACGGCCGCGTCCTCGACGGAGAGACGGAAAACTAGATGACACGGCCGGGCTCATTGACACCATCAACCTCGTCACCAACGTTGAGACGGCTCGCCAGGTTCTGAAGAAATACAAGCGGGAGGAACTTCTCTCTGGACGCTTTTGGGAGTGGGAAGAGACACGAAAACGCTTCAGTCCAAAGACACGGGTCGAGAAGAATTTGCTCGATAACCTTTCCGCGATTCGATCGCTCCTTGTCGAGGGCGAAAAGCTTGATCCGCAAATTGTACACAGCCTACTTGGGCGGGCCATTTTCATTCAGTACCTCCAAGATCGCAGAGATACCCAGGGATATAATGCTTTCCCGCAGGGTTACTTTGAGCGGTTTCTGCCGGGGGCGGCGTCTTTCACGGACATTCTGTTCAACAAACGTGCCGCTTACTCCCTTTTTCAGGCCTTGGAGTGCAAGTTCAATGGTGATATTTTTCCCATTACCGATGCGGAGCAGGGCAGTGTTCAAGAGGAGCACCTTAGACTTCTGGGTGCCTTTCTCCAGGGGAAGATGGAAGTGCGCAGCAGGCAGTCTTCGTTCTGGCCCTATTACTCCTTTGACGCGATTCCCATCGAATTCATCAGCAACATGTACGAGGAATTCTTTCACTACGGGAAGGAAGAAGAGGAGAGGAGACGCCGGAAGGTCGCAGAGGATAGGCGCAAGAAGAAGAGTGAAAATGGCACTTACTACACGCCACAGCGTCTCGTTGAATTCGTTCTGGATGAAGTCCTTCCATGGGAGGGGATGAATACGGATATTCGTATCCTGGACCCCGCGTGTGGGTCGGGGATCTTCCTTGTGGAGGCATACCGCCGGTTGATAGGTCGCTGGCGGCAGGCCAATCCGGCGGTACGTCTGGACTTTGATACTTTGAGACGGCTGTTGAGCGATAATATTTGTGGTGTCGACGAGAACCCCGAAGCCATTCGTGTTGCTGCATTCAGCCTTTGCCTAACGATGTGCGACTATCTTGAACCGCGATACGTGTGGGTAAGCGTCAAATTCCCGCCTCTTCGCGGCGGGAACCTCTGGGATCGTGACTTCTTCGAAGTAGCTGAGTCGCCACCAAAGGGCTTGGGTCCTTTCGATCTTGTAGTCGGAAATCCTCCCTGGGAAAGCCGACTCTCCAGCCATGCGGAAGCGTACCTTAAGAAGCGGGAATTGCCTGTCGGCGATAAGCAGATAGCCCAAGCGTTTTTATGGGCGGCTCCACAGTTGTGTAAGAACAGTGGAAGAATCTGCATGATAGCCCCCAGCAAGAGCCTACTGTTTAATGCATCCGGACCTAACAGAAAATTCCGAAAGCAGTTTTTTGGGAAGTTCAAGGTAGACACCATCGTCAACTTTGCCTCTCTCAGAAAGAACCTCTTCGCAAAGGCGGTAGGACCTGCTGCGCCAGTGATCTATGGACCCACCGCTCCTGCTGAAGGTCACACGATTCTCTATTGCTGTCCTAAGCCCTCGAATTCCCCAGAAGATGGCTGGCACTACATCATTGAAAATCACGATATTTGCCGGTTGCCTTGGAAGGAGGTGGTCAACCATGAGCAGATATGGAAGACTGCAATGTGGGGAGGTCCGCGTGATTGGCAACTTGTCAGCAGACTTGCAGCACTGCCGAGCCTTCGTCAGATCGCCGACCAGAGACGATGGGTGGACGCCGAAGGCTTCAAGGTGGGAAGCAAAGACAGTTCTGCTCCCTGGTTGACGGACAAACCGTATGTGTCCGCCGATGCGCTCCAAGCATTCACCGTGAATGAATCTGCGCTCCCCCCTCTTCGTGAAACGGGCTTTCATCGGGCGGTGACGACGAAAAGGAAGGTTTTTGATGGTCCCCATCTCCTCGTGGGACAAAGCCCAAAGGCAGGAGAAGGTTTTGTCGCGGCGGTACTGCGTGAATATGCGGTATTCCCTCAATCTCTCCTGGGTATCGCTGCCTCAAAAGCCGACGAGGGATTGCTCGGAGCTGTTTGTGCAGCCTTTGCCACGAACATTTGCGTTTACTTTGCAATGATGACCAGTTCTCGTTGGCTGGTAGAGCGCGACGAGTTGACGAAGCAGGAAGTCATGCACTTTCCGCTACCCGAAGCCTTTCAAAACGGCAGCCTGTGCATCTCGTTTTCCCAACTAAGGGACGCCACCACAAGCCAGCAGGCACGCAGAGGACTCATTAAGTCAATCTCAGAAGCATACGATCTCTCTGTCGCCGATCAAACGTTGATCAATGATGCTGTCACGTACACACTTGCTTATTTTCGTCTTGGCGCCAACTCAATAGCCGCGAAACCTGTGGAGGAGGATGATTTGCGCAAGTATGCGCTCACGTTCTGTGAGGTACTCCCGGTTGTCAAGACCAAATTCTTAGGTCTTTAAGGTAGAATACTGTAGTAGTAGCATCTTCTTTCTTTTTGCTTCTTTTTCTTTCTTGTTACGTCCTGTTACATTGTTACATCCGGTTACATTTTCTACC
>CAYHAJ010000049.1:0-12567 GCA_964354535.1 uncultured Pirellulales bacterium | reverse complement strand
TTGCGGCTCCTGAGAAGTTCAAACTCATCTACTCGATCACGGACAAGCAGTACCCGGGGTTTGGTGTCTGGACGGTGTTCCTGTCGATTGGCATCTGGTACAACTGCGCAAACCAGTTCATCGTTCAGCGCTGTCTGGGCGCGCGCAGCGAATGGGACGCGCGGATGGGCGTGGTGTTCGCCGGGTTCATGAAAATCCTGCTGCCGCTGCTGGTCGTCATCCCGGGCATCGTGGCCTTCAAGCTTTACCCAAACCTGACGGACAAGGACCAAGCGTTCCCGACCCTCGTGCGCGAGCTGGTGCCGGTGGGCCTGAGCGGCATCGTCATGGCGGGACTGGCCAGCGGCATGCTGTCGCACATCAGCTCGGTGCTGAACTCATGCAGCACGGTCTTTACGATGGATCTCTACCAGCCGTTCCTCGGTCGGGACAAGTCGGAACAGCACCTCGTACGCGTCGGTCGCGTCAGTGCCTTTGCGATTCTGGCCGTCGCGACGCTGCTGGCCATCTGGTTCAGCTATCAGAAGCTCGGCGTCTTTGTCCTGATCCAGAACGTCGGCGCCTGGGTGGCGGCGCCGATTGCCGCGGTCTTCCTGCTGGGCGTGCTCTGGAAACGCACCACGGCGTGGGCGGCGACGTTTGTCCTTCTGTTCGCGTTTCCCTTCACGGCCTTCGTCGAGTACTACCTTTTCAAGCATGTTCCGTGGTTGATGCCGTTCGACAATTGGCTGAATCGTACCTTTGTGGTCTGGGCGACTTCGATGGTCCTGCTGGTTGCCCTGTCTCTCGCGACGAAGCCTCCCGATCCGGCCAAGACCGCCGGCATCATCTGGTCCTGGCATGTGACGAAGCTGCCGGACTCGGAGAGACATCGGAATCGCGGGCTGCGAAACCTGTTTCTGTGGTGGTGCTTGTTCATTGGCCTGATGGCGGCCCTCTACGCCTACATGATGTGGTTCCAGTTCGCCGGGCCGGGGTCCGGACCAAGGTGAGGGACGTGAAAATCGCGCCGATCCTTGTATTCTCAGAGTAGCTTTGGTAGCTAATGGTAGGGTGGGCCTTGGCCCACCAAGACCGCCGTTGCCGAAGGAATCGGTGGGGCAAGCGGGACCCCAATCGCGAGGCATCGCGATTGGGAACCCGACCCACCCTACGACTACAGCTTTAATTACAGGAGATGCGTTATGGCTGCTTCCAATCTCGGAGTCTCTGAACCAAGTGGTGCCGTCAACGGCTTGTCGCGACGACAGTTCCTCAAATCCAGTGCCGTTGTTGCTGGGGCGACGGCGACATTACCGCTGTATTCGACTCTGGCGGTCAACGCCGCACCGAAGAAGATTCGTATCGGCGTTGTCGGTGGCGGGTTCGGCACCAGCTTTCAGTGGCACGAACATCCTGACTGCGTCGTGGAGGCCGTCAGTGACTTGCGGCCGGAACGCCGCAAGGGCCTGATGCGCGTCTACCAGTGCAGCAAGTCGTACAACTCGCTGGAAGAGCTGGTGCTGGATAAGAACATCGACGCCGTGGCGATCTTCACGGAAGGACCGAACCACGTCAAACACGTGGGTGACGTGATGAAGCATGGCAAGCACGCGATTTCCGCTGTACCGGCTTCGCTGGGGGGCGGCATTGCGGAAGCCCAGCAGCTTCTCGACACGGTCAAGAAGTACGGCCTGACCTACATGATGGCCGAGACCAGCTACTACCAGCAGCCGACAATCTCCGTCCGCAAGTTCCACGAGCAGGGCAAGTTCGGCGAGATCTACTACTGCGAAGCGGAGTACCAGCATCCGGGCCTCGAATCGCTGTATTTCGAGAACGGCAAGCGCACCTGGCGTTACGGCCTGGCCCCCATGCACTACCCGACGCACTGCACCGCGTTCCTGCTCGGCATCACCGGCGAGCACATCACCGAAGCCGTCTGCCACGGCTGGGGCGACGAGGACCCCATCTGCAAGGACAACGTCTACAAGAACCCCTTCTGGAATGAATCGGCGATGTTCAAGACGGATCGCGGCCACGCCTTCCGTGTCAACGTCTGGTGGAAGGGCGCTCATCGCGGCACGGAGCGGGCCCAGTGGATCGGCAACAAGATGAGCTTTTACGCCGATCATCCGAACGGCCTGGGGCCGGTGATTGTCCGATCGGCCGAGGGACGCAAGGAAAAGGACGATGCCGGTTTTGTGCGCGACCTTCCCGCGATGGAGAAGTATCAGCAGCCCGCCTGGTGGAAGACCGACATGTTGCCCGAGCCGTTGCGGCACGATACGGGTCACTACGGCTCGCACTCGTTCCTGACGCACGAGTTCATCGACGCCCTGACGCACAACCGCCGGCCGGCCGTGGACGTCTATGAGGCCCTGTCGTACACCATGCCGGGGATCGTTGCCCATGAGTCCGCCCTCCATGGCGGCGAGTTCATGAAGGTCCCGGGCTTCACCCGGCCCGCGTGAGGTCGCCGTAGCATGGGCGTCCCGCCCATGAATTGAAATCACGGGCAGGATGCCCGTGCCACGTAGGAGTCTCGAAATGATAACGAGAAAGGCTCTCTGGCTTCCGCCCCTTGTGATAGTCTTGCTCCTGATTTGTACGATGGTGTTGGCTCAGGACGACAAGGCGGCCCAATTGGCGAAAGAGATAGGCGGCAAGGGTTGGATCGTCTATGCGTCCCGGGGCGAGAACGGCACCTGGGATCTGTTCCTCATGCGACCCGATGGCTCGCAACGCCGCAACATCACGAATACGCCCGACTTTGAGGAGGGTGGCCCGCGCTTCTCACCCGACGGCAAGAAGCTCCTCTACCGTCGGTATGCAAAAGGCACTACGATCCATCACGACCTCTGGGGTTTTCAGGGCTGCTTGACGATCGCCGAGCCGGACGGGTCAAAGCCGGTGCAGATCGGTGGCGACCGCGAGTGCCCGTGGGCGTCCTGGTCGCCCGACGGCAAACAGCTCGCCTGCCTGACTCAGAAGGGGATTCAGATCGTTGACTTGGAGACGAAGAAGGTCATTCGCGAGCTGCCGCGCAAGGGCATCTACCAGCAGCTCTTCTGGTCGCCGGACGGCCAATGGTTCTGCGGCGTGGCCAATGCTCGCATGATGTGGACGGTCGCCCGGATGAACGCCCAGACCGGCGAGTTGAACATCGTGCACGAGTTCCAAAGTTGCACGCCCGACTGGTTCCACGATTCGAAGCGCGTCATTTATCCCTGCCGGCCCGCCGGCCAGCAGGGGTATGGCTTTACGCAGTTGTGGATGAGCGATGGTGAAGGCAAAGACGCCAGGATGATCCACGGCGAGGATGGCTTCCACATCTATGGCGGGGCACTCTCCCCGGATGACAAGTACGTGCTCTTCACCCGTTGCCCCCAGGATGGCGGCGGGTCGGAGAAGTCGGGAGCCCCGATCTGCGTCATGCGGATGGCGGATGCCCCGGCGATCGCCGGCCCGAGCAAGGCCCTGCGCAAGGTCCACCCCGAAGCCAAAGACGCCCCCGTCCTGCAACTGGTGGATGGCTGGGAGCCGCATTGGACGTATGCCGAGATAGGAGCGCAGAAATGAAGGCAGTTTCCGTAAGAGCCTCTGACACAATGACAATCCCCAGGAAGGTGGGTGTTTCCTGTCATTCCCGCGCAGGCGGGAATCCAGTAACGCCGCGGTTTTCCTGGACCCCCGCCCCCGATCCGGTCGGGGGCAGGCTCTGCGCGGGGGTGACAGAGGGGGGCCGGGTGTTGATTCTGTCAGAGGCTCTGATGAGATTGTCCTTGGTCCTGTTGTTGGGCGCCTCGTGCGCCAAAAAGGCGGAGAAGGCGGATACCGGCGCCGACGCCAAGGTGACGACCCTCGGCAGCATCGAGGTCACGGCCCAACTGGAAGAGATTCCGGGCGAAGTGAGGAATGATCCCCTCTACGACTACGCGCACGTGATGAAGTACAAGGTGCTCCAGGTCCACCGGGGCAAGGTAGACAAGGACCTCATCTATGTCGGCCACTACAATCCGGCCAAGCCGCGCGACGCTGTCGCGGACGCCCGCGTCCAGCAGATCGGCGGCAATCTCAAGCAGTTCCGCGTGGGCGACGTTCATCGCCTGGCTCTGGAGGTCCCCATTGACGACCACTTCATGGGCGGGATCATCAACAAGTACTTCGGCGTGGTCAACGATCCGATCTACTGGGCCGTCTGGACGAATAAGGCCGCGAAGTAGCCCATGGCATTCACCTCGCACATCTTTCTCTTCTACTTCCTGCCGGTCCTGCTGCTGGTCTATTATGTGCTGCCGGGGCGGTTCCTTATGGGCCGCAACATCCTGCTGCTGGTGGCTGGGTATCTGTCCTATGCTTGGGTGAATCCATGGTGTGCGGCTTTGCTCTTTGGTCTGACCATGGTCAACTATGTTCTGTCGCGCTACATCGCAGGGACGAGGGCACGAAGACCCCGGCTGGTGCTGACGGCCTGTGCCGTCACATTCAATCTGGTGGTGCTCGGCTTCTTCAAGTACGCGGGGTTCTTTGAACATATTCTTCATAGCCTTGTGGCCTTCCTTGGTGCGAATGCTTTGCCCGTGCTAGGGATGGTCCTGCCAGTGGGCATTTCGTTCTACACCTTCAAGTTCATCAGCTACCTCGTGGATACGTATCGCGATTCCTCGTGGCGAGGGCGTCCCGCCCTTGCGTGTCGCGGGCATCCTGCCCGCGATCTTCGAGGGCAAGATGCCCGCGACACGGAAGAGCAAGGCCAAGATGGCCTCGCCACGGAAGAACAGCCACCCGACACGCGGCGAAGTCACGCTCGCTCACTGCTGGATTTCGCCTGTTACGTCTCGTTCTTCCCGCAACTTCTCTCGGGACCGATCCAACGGTATGGCACCATCGACGCCAAATCCGAGCCGGTGCCGCCTTTTGCCGACCAGCTTGCCAGGCGGGAACACACGCTGGATAAGTTCTCCTGGGGCGTGGCCCTGTTCATGCTGGGTTTCGCGAAGAAGATCCTGCTCGCGAATGACATGGGGCAGGTCGCGGACGCCGTCTTCGCCGCCCAGTCGCCCGGCACGCTGGATGCGTGGTTCGGCGCCCTGGCCTACACCTTCCAGTTGTACTTCGACTTCTCCGCTTATTCCGAGATGGCCATCGGCATCGGGCTGATGCTGGGTTTCGAATGTCCTCGCAACTTCGATGCGCCATACCGGGCCGACAGCTTCAGCGACTTCTGGCGGCGCTGGCACATCTCGCTGTCGAGCTGGCTGCGGGATTACCTTTACATTCCGCTGGGCGGCAATCGGGCCGGGACCGGCCGCACGTACCTCAACCTGATGATTGTCTTCTTGTTATGCGGCCTTTGGCACGGCGCGGGCTGGACGTTCCTCGTCTGGGGCGCCTGGCACGGCCTCTGGCTGGTGGTTGAGCGAGCGTTCGGCCGAAAGCCCTTCTACGCGCGCCTGCCTGCCTCGGCCCGAGTGCTTGTCACGCTGCTGCTGATCACCGTCGGCTGGGTCATCTTCCGGGCCGAGACGCTGTCGGAGGCCTGGCAACTCCTGACGGTGATGTTCGTGCCGATGGCGGCCCAAGGCGGCTCGACACTCTTGAGTGCCATTATCTACACTCGCGGACATCTTGTCATTATGGCTCTGTGTGCCCTGCTGGTGTTCCAGCCGGTACAAGGCTTCGATTGGACCCGCCGGCTCGACTGGTCCAGGGTCCTGGTGCCAGGCGGTTTGTTTGTTCTTTCGTTGCTGACGTTGTTTGCTCAGTCGTTCCGATCGTTTCTATATTTTCAGTTTTAGGAGCATGTCGTGACATCGGGTCGCGGACCACGTGTCTGCTTGATCGTGATCTTCCTGGCTCTGGTCGGCGTCGTCGCGCCGAGCCAGATCGTGCTTGATCTGCGCCATGGTGAGACGCCCGGGATCGTGGATCTCTTCCGGCAAGCGCCCACGCGCGCGAACCTCAGGCGGCTGGAGAGCGACTTGGAGACCCGGTGTCAATTGGCACAAGCAGTCCGCCCCTCGGTGCAATACGCACGCTTCGTTCTCCTCCAGGATGCAGGCGATCAGGCCCTGCTTGGCCGCAATGGCTGGTTCTTTTACCGTCCGGCGGTGCAATGTCTTGTCGAGCCGGTTCGTAGTGTGCCCGTCAGGGCATATCCGAAGGTGCCTCGCGAGATTGCCACAAATGACCTCTTTGCCGCCGTCATCTCCTTTCGCGACGAATTGGCCAAGAGGGGCATCAAGCTCCTGGTGATGCCCGCCCCTAACAAGTCGAGCATCTATCCGGAAATGCTTACGATTCGAGCAGACGGAACATGTAGCACCCCCGCCCTCGGGGGTGAACCGGCCCCCGAACCCAGCCGGGGGCGGCTGGGCTATATAAACCCCACCACCAGAGAGGTTCTCACAAGGCTGAAGGAAGCCGGCGTAGAAACGGTCGACTTGTTCGACATCTACGCCAGCGGCGGGTCGGCCCATGTCCCGGTTTCGGGTGGTGAAGCTAATCCGCAATTCGCAATCCGCAATCCGCAATCGGTCACGTACTACCTCGCCCAGGACAGCCATTGGTCGCCGGAGGGGATGCGGCTGGCAGCAGATGTGGTCGCCCGCCGGCTCCTGGATTCAGGGTGGGTGGAGAAAGGCTCCATCAAGTACGAGACGAAGCCCATCAGCATTAAACGATATGGCGATGTGCTGCGGATGATCCGTGTCCCGCAGGTCGAGCGGCTTTACGCGCCCGAGCAGATCAACTGCACGCAGGTAATCAACACCGAGACAGGCAAGCCCTACGTCGATGACCCGAACTCGCCGGTACTCGTGCTCGGGGACAGCTTTCTGCGGATTTACGAACGGGACGAGCCTGGCAGCGGCGGCTTCATCGCGCACTTGGCTTACAACCTTGGCTTCGGCCTCACGTCCCTTGTCAATGACGGCGGGGCCTCGACCCTGGTCCGCCAGCAGTTAGCCCGCAAGCCGGCCCTGCTCAAGGGCAAGAAGGTCGTCGTCTGGGAGTTCGTCGAGCGGGACATCCGTTTCGGCACCGAAGGCTGGCAAGTGATCGCGCTGCCTTAGAGCCCCGAACGCAGTGACGGTTCGGCGGAAAGCTGCCGCTTTCTGTCATTCCCGCGCAGGCGGGAATCCAGGAACGCCGCGACTTTCCTGGACCCCTGCCTGCGCAGGGGTGACAGAAGAGGGCTCCAGCCTTTGTTCGGAGAAATGCTCCTGAGGCAGACAGACTCACACGGCCCTTGTCTCGCGCAGGTGTTGATATTGGGCAGTGACGCGCTGCCCGAAATCGCCGGCCGGTTCGATGCCTGACACCTGCCTGAGTGTTTCCGCCACGCCCGTCTTCTCAATCATGCTTTGCAGCCGCACGGCGCAGGGGTCCTCGGGACAGTCATAGCAAAGAGCGGCGGCACATACCGTCGCAATGTACTCGGGTACGACGCCTTGGGACAGGCACAACTCGGCGGCTCCGACAATGCGGTCGTCGTGACCGAGCTTGCGGATCGGGTCCTTGGCAACTCTTGTGAGGGGGTCCTTGAGCAAGGGGTTGCCGAAACGGACTCGCACGTCCCTGCGGATTTCCAAATGCTCGCGGCGGTCGAGGTCGGCCGGGTAACGTCGCAGAAGTGCCTCCGTTGTCTCATCGAGAGCGCCGTCGAACACGGACCTCACGAACTCATCCTCAAACGTCTGATGGATATACGTGTGCCCTCTCAGGTATCCCAGATAAGCCAAGGCGGCATGGGCGAGGTTGTGCGTGAAGATCTTGCGCTCCACCTCGGCCTTGAAATTGCCCACCGGATGGAACCCGGCAATACCCAATTCGCCCGCGCGGCTCGCTGGGCCATCGTACGGGATGTCCCGGTGGGCATCGGCGATGACAAGGAGCGGATCATCATCCGGCCGGCGGGCCCCCGCGCCGCCGACAATCCGGGCCACACTCGTTCCCACAAATCCGATGCTCTGCTGGGCCCATGCTCGTGCCGAATTGTCAAGGCGAGTCTTGACGTGCTGCGAAAGGATCCCGGCCGCACCAGGCATATTCTCGCAGAGATAAATATCCAGTGGCCCGGCGTTTCGCTCGAACCTCCGGCGAATCCCGGCAGCCAGGAGCGGAGAGATTGCCTCAAGATTGGCCACGCCAACCGCAGTAGCCACGACGTGGGCAACCGCTACCACCCCCGCAATCGCGTCCTCTTGATCGGTACTGAGTGCCCGGAAGTGGTCGATGGTCAGCTCGCGGGCTTCCTTCGAATAGGCATCGAGCAGCCGCAGGGGATAGCTGCCTCGGTTGTTCAGATCGTCCACAAGGGGCTTGCTGACATCCACGAACACCATCTCGAAGCCGGACTCCCGGAGAAGCTGGCCCATCAGCCCCCGACCGATGTTCCCCGCGCCAAACTGAACCGCTAATCTGTTGCCCTTTTGCATGGCCCAAGCATATCACAACGAACGCCGGGGGTGGAGGGATTATGGCAATGGCTCCCGCCATGACATATACTGTTGGATGTGGAAAGGTCCGTGACAAAACCGGATGAAAGGAGATGCAGATGATAGACAGAATCGGACGTCGTCATTTCGTAGCCGGACTGTGTGCCGTGGGGATGGCCTCCCGCGTTGGCCCCTGGGCCCAAGCCGTTGCGGTGGCGAGTGAGTCGAGCCGCCGGGCCAACCTCAAAGTGACCGACGTGCAAGTCCTCCAGGTGACGGGCAAGAACAAGCGCAAAGCCCTCTACCTGAAGATTCAAACTGACGGTGGCGTCTCCGGTCTGTACGGCCCGATCGACAATGAAGCGGGTCTGTTCGTCGAGCGCTTCTTCAAGCGGCCGCTGCTCGGCCAGGACCCGCTGGCCCACGAAGCCTATTGGGACAAGATGTTTCGAGCCGACCGGCACTCGCGTGGCAGTCATTACCTCATTGGTCTGAGCGCCGTGGACAACGCCCTATGGGACCTGCGCGGGCGGCTCTTGGGCCTGCCGGTCTATCGGCTGCTTGGTGGCTCGCGCCAGACGGTCCAGGCCTATGCCAGTTGCCTGGGTTTCTCGCAGGAGCCTTCGGCCTTACAGGCGAAGGCCCGCGAGTTGAAGGAGCAGGGCTATCGGCACCAGAAATGGTTCGTCCGTGACCGGGGTCCGCGTTCCGGGCCGCAGGGTGTGGAGGAAGATGTCAAAGTGGTCCGGCTGGCCCGGGAAGCGGTGGGGGACGATGTGGACCTGATGTTCGACGCCTACTGGCAGTGGGACCTTCAGTATGCCCTGGCCTGGGCCCGGCGAGCCGAGCCCTATCGCCCGCGCTGGATCGAAGAGCCGTTCCAGTCAGCCAATCTGGACACATTCGCCGAATTCGCCCACAAGACCTCGATCCCGGTCGCGACAGGCGAGCACTTCTACGGCCGCTGGGACGTCCACGAGTTTCTCAAGGCCGAGGCGATCACGGTGGTCCAGGCCGACCCGGAATGGTGCGGCGGCGTCAGTGAGCTGGTCAAGATCTGCGCCCTGGCGTCCGTCCATGGCGTCAACGTGATCCCGCACGGCCACAGTCTGCACGCTGCCATGCACGTGGTGGCCAGCCAGCCGCTGGAGGTCTGTCCCTTAGTGGAGTACCTGATCCAGAAGATGCAGACCTACTACGAATTCGAGAAGTACCAGCCCAAGCCCGTCAACGGCATGCTCGAACTCCCCGACCGCCCCGGCTTCGGAATCGAGCTGGACGAGTCCAAAATCCAGGACATCCGGCCTGTTTCATGGCAGCAGACCTGATCGGGGAACCCACGCCTCATGCAATTTGGTGTGCTCGGGCTTGGGAACGGTCCAACAAGCAGGGGCTCTGCCCCGCCCCCTGAGGTTTTCCGCTTTGGGCCAATAGCATGAGAACGGGAAGACCCAGCATCGCAGCGCTCAGCCCATCCCAAGTCGTTTTTCCTTTCGCTACAGGCTGATAGCCGTTATGATGGGAATGGGGAAACAGGACAAGTTGGACCGTTGATTGCGGTACGGATATGGCGATCTTAACTGTATATCTCGATAATTCGGTCCTCGGCGGTTACTTCGACGCTGAGTTTCGGGAGCCAACCCGTCGCCTCTGGCGGATGGCCAAGGTCGGGGAATGCCGGTTCGTCGCGTCGGTAGTAACTCAGGACGAGGCAGCGCTGGCGCCGCCCGAAGTGGTTGGGCTCTTTGCCCGGACCTTCCCAGATGACACGGCTTTGCTGCAATTGACGCCCCGCGCCGAGGAACTTGCCCAAGCGTATCTATCCGCTGGGGTGGTCTCAGCCAGGTATATCGATGACGCCCACCATGTGGCCATCGCCACCACGCACGGAATCGCGGTGCTCGTGACGTGGAACTTCCGGCATTTGGCCAATTATCGCCGTGAGGCGGGATTCAATCGTGTTAATTTGGACAACGGTTATCCTGCCATTCGGATTATCAGCCCATTGGAGATCGTCTATGAAAGCCAAGACGAGGACATTTGACGCGGTGGTCGAGTCCAGAAAGTGGAAAGAGGCCGTAGGCAAGAAGATCGAGGGAATGACCCCGGAAGAGATCGTGGCCTATTTCGATCGTGCCGCCGTCCGCCATCGCTTTGAAGAGGCCCTGCGCCGGGCTAAACGAGCAGGCAGGGCACAGAGCAAGAAGGAAGAATAGCGGCAATTCTCTCACAACGAGAGTTCGCGGGATGATATGATCAGCCGGACGTTGCTCAAAGCGGAGATCGACAAAGTCAAGAGCGAGCACTTGGAGTTGCTCTATGGCATCATCAAGCTGCTTGAAAATGGTAAGCAAGGAACTGCAGTTGGTACCGATCTTGACTGGCACGAATTCGTGGCGAACACCTATGGCTGCCTTGCCGATGCACCGATCTCACGCGGTGACCAGGGGCATTTCGAGAGCCGCGAGGCTATAGAAGAATCTGGGAACAGTATAATCAATTCGGGACCGAGATAAGTAAGGCGTCCCCAGAATTCGCCAGAATTCGCAGTTATTTGTCTACGTTTCGTAGCGCCAGAGTGGTGGAGGCAGGAGTCGATGGAGCCGGCAAGACTATCTGAGAGTTTCTTTGATGATGATGACTTTGTTTTCACATGCGGATATGAGCTGATTGGCGACGGAGCCTTTGGTATTGCCATTAGGAAGGGGACGTCCCTGGAAGACAAACGGCGTCTCTTGGCTGCGTACAAGGCGTCCCAATTGGGGTGCAAATCTATTGACTACGTCCTGAAGATGTACGGCTCGCAATGGGACCTCTCATCAAAACAGACAGAGACTGGTAGATTGGTGTCAGAGGCCACAGATAAAACCAGGAATCGTGTTGATGCCATTATTCGGAAGTTACCTGCATTACGAGAGGTACCTGAATACCCCGCGGCAGTTGCCGCATACGTAGCGATTATGCGCCTCCAATCTAGTTTCAAGGCAGCTTGCCTGCTGTGCGAGGAGGGACTGAGCTTTGAGGTTTTTTGCATCTCCAAGCTTATCCTGGAGCAGATCGCATGGGCTTATACTGTGCATGGAATGACGGATGAATCCTTCTTCAAGGTGCAGCCCAGCAAATGTGTCTCTCATCTCAAGAGTCTCTTTCCGAAGGTGGGCGTTTGGTACGGATCCATGAACGAGCACTCACACGTGGACACGAAGGTCATCCACAGTCTGGCTCGTGTGGAGAATGCTCACCTTACGATAGTTCTGAGGAGCCCACAGCAGTCTCTGGTTTCTGCCTTTCACGTGTTACGTCTTGCAGACATCTATGGGGCGTGCGCCGAAGCGATCTGGCGGCGCCACTACACGACGTATGAGTTCATCAAAAAGAAGGTACCTCCGGGTCTGAAAGCTCGTCGGAAGAGTCTTATCGAGCTTGAGGATTTTCAGAAGAGAGCACGCAGATGTCTGTTGCACCCCGGATCGAAATAGGTAGGGGCACGTGATTCCCAGAGCCCTGGGCTCGGAGCCCCGAGGGGGGAGGTGCGAGGTGCGGGACGGGCCAAAAAGCGCTTGTGGAAAGCGGTGGGGCGGCTCATAATGGGTGGCTGGTGTCAAAGGACATTCGGGGCCGGTTCGTAGTGTCCGCGTAGGGCGAGCGTCGCCGCTCGCCTGAAGACGTCGTGCGCGACGCACGACCCTCGATCAGGTCGAGGGCAGGCTCTACGAAGAGGACTCTGCGGACCGGCAGCGAATGCGTGGTCAGGTATGTGATGCAACTCAACCATCATTAGGAGAAGACCCACTATGAGCGAGAGCACGAGACAAGACACGTCACGGCGCGAGTTTCTCAAGGACACGGGCCGGCTGGCGGCGGCGACGGCGGTGGCGGCCGGGATCGCCCCGCGCATGTACGCCGGCGAGAACAATACGATCCAGGTCGCCCTGGTCGGCTGCGGCGGGCGCGGGTCCGGGGCGGCGGCCAATGCGATGTCCGTCAAACGCGGGCCGGTCAAGCTGGTCGCCATGGCCGATGTCTTCCCCGACCGGCTGGCGGGCAGTTATCGGAGTCTGAACAAGGCGCACGCGGATAAAGTCGATGTGCCGAAGGACCGCCAGTTCGTCGGCTTCGATGCCTACAAGAAGGCGATGGATTGCCT
>CAYHAJ010000048.1:0-99050 GCA_964354535.1 uncultured Pirellulales bacterium | reverse complement strand
CGTGGTGGCTGTGGCCGATCCGGTCTACCCGGTCTACGTCGATACGAACGTGATGGCGGGGCGGACGGGTGGCGCGGGCGTCCCGCCCTCGAATCGCGGGCAAGATGCCCGCGCCACGAAAGAGCAAGGGCAAGATGCCCTCGCCACGAGCGCGGGCCAGTTCGCCGGGATCGTCTACATGCCTGCGACGGCCGAGAACGGTTTCGTCCCCGAGCCGCCGGAGCGACCGGTAGACATGATCTACCTGTGCTTTCCGAACAACCCGACGGGAGCGGTGGCGAAGAAGGAAGACCTCGCCCGGTGGGTCGAGTATGCCCGCAGGAGTAAGGCGGTGATCTTCTTCGATGCGGCTTATGAAGCCTATATCAAAGACCCGGCGATTCCTCACTCGATCTACGAGATCGAGGGGGCCAGGGAAGTCGCTATCGAGTTTCGCAGTTGCTCCAAGACGGCGGGATTCACCGGCGTTCGCTGCGCCTATAGCGTCGTGCCGAAGCAACTCCGGGCCTATACGCGGGAGGGCAAGGCCGTCGAGGTCAACCCCATCTGGCGACGCCGGCACACGACGAAGTTCAATGGCGTCTCCTATATTACGCAGCGCGGGGCCGAGGCGACCTACAGCCCCCAGGGTCAGAAGCAGGTGCAGCAGACCATCGACCTCTACATGGCCAACGCCGGCCTAATCCGCGACACACTCACGAAGCTGGGCTACACGGTCTACGGGGGCCTCAACGCACCCTATATCTGGGTCAAGACGCCTGAGAGCTTGGCTTCGTGGGAGTTCTTCGACCTGCTCCTGAACCGGGCCAACGTCGTCTGCACGCCTGGGGCCGGCTTTGGGCCTTCGGGCGAAGGTTACGTGCGCCTGACGGCCTTCGGCCTGCCGCAGAACGTCAAGGAAGCGCTGGATCGATTCGCCACGCTGTAACAGAACGGTAGTCGGCAGTCAGTAGTCGGTAGCCGGTTGGTGCTGCTGACTACCGATTACCGACTACCGACTACAGGTTTTCTATGACCGAATGGGTGACCGCATATATCGGGTTGGGAAGCAATCTGGGGGACCGGGAGCGCACGATCAGCGCGGCGCTGCGAATGCTCGGCGGCAACGGGAGCATCGAGGTGACCCGCGTTAGCGATCTTCAGGAGACCGCACCACTCGGGCAGACGGATCAACCGAGCTATCTCAATGGCGTGGCCGAAATCAGAACGAGGCTCCAACCGCAAGAGTTGCTCCAGAGGTTCAAGGCGACGGAGACCGCGCTCGGGCGGGGCCCGCATGCCAAGTGGGCCGCACGGACCATCGACCTCGACTTGCTCCTGTATGGCGACCAGATCATTCGTGAGAACGGGCTGACCGTGCCCCATCCGGACGTTCATTTGCGCTCGTTCATTCTGGATGGTTTGTGTCAACTCAGTCCCGATCTGGTCCACCCGCTGCTCCGGGAGCCAATGCGCGAGTTGTCGCGGCGTCTGGCGGGCGGCAGCTTTGTTCTCGATCCGAAGGCCCCGCAGCTTGTCAGCGTTGCCGGCATCATCGGGGTCGGCAAAACCACGTTGGCCAAGAAGCTCGGCGAGGTCCTGCAAACCCCCGTTTTGCTCGAGCCGTACGATAGCAATCCTTTCCTGGGAGAAGTCTACGCGGGCAAATGCGAGCTGGCCCTGGACTCACAATTGTACTTTCTGGTGTACCGGTCGCAGCAACTTGACAAGGATGTCCTGCCGCCCGGCCAGGTCGCGGTGACGGACTACGTCTTCAACCAGGAGATGATCTACGCCCGGCGGCTGCTCAATCCGATCCAACTGGCGCTCTACGAGAAGATCTACCGCCCGTTCGCTCAGACGGTGACGACGCCCGCGGTGATGATCTACCTGCAGGATTCGCCTGCCAACTGCCGGCAGCGAATCCAACAGCGCGGCCGGCCCTACGAGCAGGGGGTCGGCCTTGAATTCCTGCAAGCGCTGGACAACGACTATCAACAGATGTTCGCCACCTGGAAGGCGTGTCCGGTGATCCGGGTTCCGGCCGCGCGGCTGACGGGCTACGCGGAGGCGGTGGTCGAGCATCTGGTCCTGCAAGCCAAAGCGTACATTGCAGTCGACAGTTGATGCTCATCTGTTGACAGTCATGACTGGTCAACTGTGAACTGCGAATCGATAACTGGGAACTGTTTATGCAGATAGCAGCAACAATAGCGGAGATGCGGAGGTGGTCGAAGGAGGCCCGTGCGGCAGGCAAGACCATCGGGTTCGTGCCGACGATGGGCGCGCTGCATGTGGGCCACGTGTCCCTGATGCAGGCAGCCGCGGTGCAGTGCGATGCCGTGGTCGTCAGCATCTTCGTCAATCCGACACAGTTCGGCCCGGGCGAGGACTTCGAGAAGTACCCCCGGCCGATCGAGAAGGACCTCGCGATTTGCCGGGAGAGCGGCGTGGACGCCGTCTTTGCCCCAAGTCGCGCCGAGATGTACCCACGCGAGAATCTCACGTGGGTGACGGTAGAGAAGGTCTCGGAGCCCCTGTGCGGGCGGTTTCGGCCCGGCCATTTCCGGGGCGTCGCCACGGTGTGCACGAAACTGTTCAATATGGTGGGTGCCGACCGGGCCTTTTTCGGCCAGAAAGACGCGCAGCAGGTAGCAGTCATTCAGCGGATGGTCGCCGACCTGAACCTGCCTCTGGAGATCGTCGTTTGCCCGACCGTGCGCGAACCGGACGGCTTGGCGGTCAGTAGTAGAAATCAGTACTTGAGCCCGCAGGAGAGGAAAGAGGCCACGGTGATCTATCGCTCGCTGCAACGATCCGCCGAGTTGATTCGCGCAGGCGAAACGGATGTGGCGAGGATCGCCGAACAGATGTGCGGCGTCCTGCGGGAGGTTTCGGCCTTGCGGATGGAATACGTGAGCATCGTGGACGCCGCCAGCCTGGAAGAGTTGGCGCAGGTTCGGGGCAAGGTCGTGGTGGCCGTGGCGGGCCGGCTGGGCTCGACCCGGCTGATCGACAATCTGGTGGTGGACGTCGGCCCGCAATAGACTATAATGCCGCTGGCATGGCAAGTGAGGAATGGCGTAAGCGGTGTGATGATATGTTGATAAAAGTGCTCAAAAGCAAGCTGCATCGGGCCCATGTGACCGAGGCGAAGCTGCATTATCCCGGCAGCATCGAGATTGACGAGAATCTGCTGTGGGCGGCAGGGATTCTGCCCTATGAAGCCGTTACCGTGGCCGATCTGAATAATGGTAATCGCCTGGAAACCTACGCCGTGCCGGGCGAGCCGGGCTCCGGCCGGGTCGTGGTCCTCGGGGCTGCGGCCCGGTTGGTCAAGCCGAAGGACATTATCATCGTGTTCAGCTTTGCCCTGTGCACACCGGCAGAGGCCGAGGAGCTTTCGCCCAAGGTCGTCGTCCTGGACGAGAACAATCGAATTGTGGAAAAGCCGTAGCCTGATGCATCCCGAGTTCTTCGAAATCCCACTCATCCACCTGACGATCAAAAGCTATGGCTTGATGATGGTCGTCGGGTTTCTGGCGGCCGTGACGGTCATCCGCTATCTGAGCCGGCACTTCACCCGCGATCCGCAGCTCATCACGAACGCGGCCCTGTACTCGCTCATCGCGGGCGTGGTCGGAGCGAGGGCCTTTTTCGTCCTGCACTACTACGACCAGTTTCGTAACGATCCGTGGAATGTGTTCGCCATCTGGAATGGGGGCCTGGAGGTGATCGGCGGCGTCATGCTGGCGATCCTCGTGATTCTGCTCTATGGCCGCTATCACAAAGTGCCGATCCGCCATTACCTGGACGTGCTCGCCATCGGCCTGATGGCCGCCCTGATGTTCGGGCGCGTGGGGTGTTTTCTGAACGGCTGCTGCTACGGCCGGCCGACGGAGTTGCCCTGGGGCGTTCGCTTCCCTTACGGCTCGTTTTCCTACAGCAGCCAAGCCCGGCCCGATCCCGCGCGCCAGCGGTTCCAGCCCTATTTCACGCTGCCTCCGGAGTATTTTGGCTACACGAACGAAAAAGGCCAGTACATCGACGACCTTAAGCCGGCACAGGACCTCACCCCGGAGCAGAGAGTGCTGGTCACGAGGGAGCCCTATCTGCCTCGACCGGTCCACCCTACGCAGTTGTACTCCTCCCTGGGCGCGGGTCTGCTCGGTCTGATCCTCTACGGCTTCTGGCGGCGGGCTCAAAGGGCCGAAGCCCTCGGACGCTATCCGCTGCTGACCCAGCCCGGCTCGATCTTCAGCCTCATGTTCATCCTGTACGCCATCCTGCGGTTCTCCCTGGAGATGATCCGCGATGACAATCCCCTCGAGAGGGCGGGCCTGACGATCTCTCAGCTTCTGGTCATCCCCTTGGCCGTCTTGGGCATCTTCCTGGCGGTCTTCTTCGCGCGCAGCCAGCCCGAGAAGCTCCCCGCGCCCAAGTCGAAGTGAACCCATCAGCAAGATTGACGATACCGCTTCTCCCCTCCACGCGGTGCAGCCTCGGTCTCCAACCGGCGCTTGAGGAGTTGGCTGAGCAGTTTGCGGAGTCCGAGGGTTTCCGCTGCCGCGTCCGGGGCCCGGGGGAGTGCGGTCCGTTAAGCGAGCAGGTGCAGTCGCTGTTGTATCGGTCGGTGCGCGAGATGCCGGTCAATGTGGCCAAGCACGCGGAAGCCCGCAATGTCGAAATCACCCTGGACCGGCGTGAACAGGACCTCAGAATCGCCGTACAGGACGACGGAAAGGGCTTCGATCCTGCCGTTCTTAACGGGTGTGGCAAAGGTGGCGGCTTCGGGGGTCTCAGCGTGCGCGAACGGCCGGTGCACATGGGAGGGGCGTTTGGAATCGAGTCACAGGCAGGCAAGGGCACGAGAGTCACGATGGTTGTTCCCGTCAATCTGCGATGACGGTTCAGTGAGGAGTACATAGCAACTCGTATAGGGGCCTGACATCATGGGTATTCGCATCTTGTTGGCGGACGATCACATTACCATCCTTCAAGGCTTGAGCCGGTTCCTGTGGGAGCAGGCGGACCTGGAGGTGGTAGGGCAGGCGAAAGACGGCTTGACCGCCGTGCAGTTGGCACGGGAACTGGCGCCGGACATCGTCATCATGGACATCAGCATGCCCGGTCTCAGTGGGATTGAAGCCACCCGGCGCATCCACAGCGAGAAACCCGAGATCAAGATTATTGGACTGTCCATGCATGCCGCCAAGCGGTATGTTCAGGAGATGTATCGGGCCGGCGCCCGCGGTTACCTGTTGAAGGACTGCGATTTTGATGAACTGGTCACGGCGATCCACACGGTGGCGGTCGGCGGCACGTACTTCGTCGGCGCGTTTGCCGCCGTCGCGGCCAAGCCCCTCGGCCAAAGCGGACCGGCTCCCACTCCTACATAGCCCGGCAAGCCGTCGCCATCCGCCGGCAATCCCACCCCGCTCTCGGTCCCGTGTATGACGACGAGCCTCGTTGCGCCCGCCCCGGCCGGTGCGTCTCGCACAGTGGATGGAATGGCGGTCGGATGATATAATAGGACCCATCTGCAACAGCGCGGGGCCGGGAGGCCGATGCCTGGCGTAGGTACGGCGCCGCGCAAGTCTCGTGGTAGGGATAGTGCATGCACAAGAGAGTTGCACTCCTGTTGCCGGTGGTGGCGGTCACCGTGGTTGCCGGCATCGGTGCCTGGACCTGTTTCCGGCCGCTGAAGGCACAGGATGTGTGGGCGGCCTACAGCAAGCGGCCGGCCGGCGCCGCTCTCACGATCGTGTATCCCCAGGACGGGACCTTGTTCCCTCCGGAGATTGTCCCGCCGACGTTTCGATGGGAGGAGATCAGCAGCGGAGCCTCCACGTGGTTGATCCGCGTGGAAATCGCCGGTGGTCAGCCGCCTATTCAGTGCTTGAGCCGCGTGCGACAATGGACGCCGACGGCGCAGGAGTGGGAGATTGTCAAGGAGGGTTCGGTCCGGAACGAGGCCCGCGTGTTCGTAATCGGCACGAGAGGCCGGCGGTCGGTGGAGATCGTGTCCGCCGCGACCCTGTCCCTGCGAACAGCGAAAGACCCGGTCGCGGCGCCGCTGTTCTACCGGGAGGTGAATCTGCCCTTCAAGGATGCCGTGACCGATCCCTCGAAGATTCGTTGGCGCTTCGGCTCGATCTCGGTGCCGCAGCCGCCGCCGGTGGTGCTGGCGAACCTGCCGGTGTGCGGAAACTGCCACTCGTTCACGCGGGACGGGCGGACGCTGGCGATGGACGTCGATTACGCCAACAGCAAAGGCTCCTACGTCATCACGCCGGTCAAGCCTCACATGGCGCTGGCCACGAGCGACATCATCACCTGGGACAGCTACAAGCAGGAAGATGGGGAGCAGACGTTCGGACTGCTTTCTCAAATGTCCCCGGACGGCCGGTACGTGGTCAGCACGGTCAAGGACAAATCCGTGTTCGTACCGATGCCGGACCTGGCGTTCTCCCAGTTGTTCTTCCCGATCAAGGGAATTCTGTGCCTCTACGACCGGCAGAAGCAGACGTTCCGCGCGCTGCCCGGTGCCGACGATCCCGCGTACGTCCAGAGCAATCCGAGCTGGAGTCCCGACGGCAAATTCATCGTCTTTGCCCGCGCGCGGGCGTACGATCTGAGAAACACCAAGGGCCAGGGCAAGATTCTGCTGACGCGTGAGGAGTGCAAGGAGTTCGTCGAGGATGGCAAGCCCTTCCTGTTTGACCTGTACAAGATCCCCTTCAACGACGGCCAAGGCGGCGTGGCGGAGCCGATCCAGGGCGCGGCGAACAATGGCATGAGCAACTACTTTGCCCGGTATTCGCCGGATGGACGCTGGATCGTCTTCTGCAAAGCCAAGAGTTACATGCTGCTCCAGAAGGATAGTGAATTGTACATCATCCCGGCGGCGGGCGGCGAGGCCCGGCGGCTCCGCTGTAACACGGGTCGGATGAACTCCTGGCATAGCTGGTCCCCGAACGGTAGATGGCTGGTCTTCTCCTCCAAAGGCTGGTCGGATTACACGCAGCTTTGCCTGACCTACATCGACGAGAACGGGGACAGCACGCCGCCGGTTCTGTTATCGCACCTGACGGCCCCCGACCGGGCGGCCAATATCCCCGAATTCGTCAACGCCGGGCCCGAGGCCATCGCAAAGATTGGCGAGCAGTTCCTCAACGACTACTCCTTCGTGCGTGCCGCCAACGAGTTCTATCGCCACGGGGATGCTGACAATGCCATCCAGAAGTATAATCAGGCCCTGGGGCTGAACCCGGACAATGTCGAGGCTCACCAGAAGCTCGGCTTCCTGCTCTATAATGTCAAGGGCCAGGGGCAAGAGGGCATGGATCACCTGCTCAGGACGATCGCCCTGGATCCGCACAACCCCCGCGCTCACTTCGATCTGGGTATGGCTTTGCTCCACCAACAGAAGATCCAGGAAGCGACCGCCCATTTCGGGGAGGCCCTGCGGCAGATGCCCGATGGATTGGACGATCAGTACACGCCCATCCGGATACACCTGAGCCTCGGTCAAGCCCTGTTGCTGACCGGACGGTCCGGCGAGGCGAAAACGCATCTGACGCGAGTCCTCGAACTGGACCCGAAGCAGCCGGAAGGTCATTATTACCTGGCGCAGGTGCTGGCCGACCAAGGCCAGATGGATGCGGCCGCTTTGTCGTATGCCACGGCTATGAAACTCAATCCGGGGGTGGATGTCTCCCCGGCGTTGCATCACCTGCTGGCCAATGGCTACCTGCAGAAGCGACAGTTCCGCGAAGCGCTGAGCCATGAGGAGCGGGCCCTGGCTTTGGCCCAAGCCCGGGGTGACGCCCAACTGATGGTCACTCTCCAGAAAGCTGTCGAGTCCTGCCGTCAACTGTCGCAGGCTGCGAACCAATAGACCGGCTACCGCCCCCGCGTTTACCTCACGCCGCGCGGGATTAGACCGAACATTTCGAGTCTTGGCCAAGAATATCAAGCAGGCATCTTGCTTGAGAAGCTGGGTTTTGTTAAAATAAGGGCCTATGGGGTTATACGATAGAGATTACACGCAGCCGGAATCCCGGCGGCAGCACTACGGCCTGCCGCAGGTGCGATTCACATTGCCGCACCCGACGCCGGCGGTCAAATGGCTCCTGCTCGTCAACATCGCCGTCTTCGTGGTCAGTCTCGTTCCGTCGATCGGTGCGCTCCTGGCGACTTGGGGGGCGATCGATCCGCAGTCCTGGGCAACGACACTCCAGCCGTGGCGGCTTATCACTTATCAGTTCCTTCACAGCCGTCTCGACCTGCTGCACATCGTTTTCAACATGTTTGGGCTGTTCTTCTTTGGCCCGCCTCTGGAGCAGTTCTGGGGCAGCCGCCGGTTCGTCGTATTTTATCTGGTCTGTGGAGCCTCGGGTGGCCTCCTGTATTCCCTGCTGAGCCATATGGGTCTGCTCGGCATCGGCCCCTTGGTAGGGGCCTCCGGCGCGATCATGGGATTGCTGGCCGCCTGCGCCATCCTCTTCCCCCAGTTCACGGTCGTCTTCTTCATCTTCCCGGTGCCGATCCGCGTGATGGCAGGCCTGTTTGCCCTCCTGTCCTTGATGACCGTGCTCAGCCAAGGGGCGAACGCGGGTGGTGAAGCGGCTCACCTCGCCGGTTTGGCCGTGGGCGCCGCTTACGTGGTCTTGCAGCCGCGCTGCGACCGGTTCATCCTCAAGATGCGGTCCGGCTCCTGGGAGAAGAGAAGGCAGGAGGGTCGCCGCCTGGAGATCGAGGTAGACCGCATTCTGGCGAAAGTGCACCGCTGTGGTCTGCACAGCTTGACCCGCCGCGAAAAAACCACCCTGAAACGCGCCACGCGGGAAGAAGTCCGTCGGCACCAGATCTAACCAGCCTTCCAAGACCGCTCGCGCTCACGGAATCCCTGGATCTCTGGCGCCGCGGAAGGCATATGCCGCAGTCCTACCACCGGAACTCGTATGGCCCATAGGTCTCACGGAGGGACTCCAGCCACCATCGGATGCCCGGGTCGTCTCGTGTGCCGTTACCTCCCGGCGTGTGGTTCGGGCCGTGGGGTGGAACGCATTGCAGCCAGGTGGAAGCCAGCAAGTATCCTTCCCCTTTCAAGAGGTGGGCCTTGGTCTGCTGGATCTGGTCGACCTTCATGGCATCCGTATAGACCCCAATGTTGAGGTACTTGTAGTAGCCCTCTTTCTTGCTGTAGGTGCCCCAGTAACCACCCGGGGCCTTACCGGGCGACGCCTCACTCTCGATGTACGGCTTGCCCGCGGCACGCTGGGAATGATGAATCGCGAGATCCGCCTCGGCAGGGGGCTCGCCCCGGAAGTTGGTGGCGATCACACAGCAGGGGTCTTCGGCCTTGCCGGCCAGGACCATCAGGCGGTTATCAAAGCCTTTGGCGGCGCGCGCCATCCCCTCATTATCCACGTCCACGAAGACGTTGCGGTAGTTGTTTGCCTTCAGCCAAGCCACCGTGCTTGCGACGGCCTTATTCGCCTCAGCTTGTGTCCAACTCTCCCACTTGGCCTTGGAGTTGCTCCAATACAGGCATCCAACGAGGATGATCATTCCCCGTCGATCTGCCGCTTCGATGATCCGGCCCATCCGCCCGGCGTAAACCGGGTCCAGCGTGGCATCCTCTCTGTAGCCTTTGACGTCGCCAAACCGCGACCCCATGAAGTACACGCTGACTGTGTTGACGCCATACTCTGCAAACGTGCCGAAATTGTCGATCAACTCCTGCGTCTCTTCATCGGAGATAAGAGCGTTGGAGCACCGCAGGCCCTTGACAAGGATCTCCCGGCCGTCGAAAAGGGTCTTCTCTCCGCGGACCGTGAATACGTGGTTACCGGCCCTGCTCAGGCCGGTCCAGAGAAACATCACGGCCGACAGGACCACGCTGAGAGAGACGCGCGCTGCGGTTTTCTTCATCCCGGATTCCTTTCTCCTTCGGCGCATTGCCCAACCTGCGAAATGCCCCCGGCCGGGATGGTACCAGCCGCAGGGGGCTTTTCACGCGGGTTGGTCCGGGCGAAATCTCCGTCCACGTGACCATCGTTGACAGCATATCCTATTTCGCCGGTACCCCCGAAATGCTGGCCGGGTCGACGCCGGTGACGCCGCCCGCCGGCGGCAGCAACGTGATGCCGGAGATGGGTGCGCTCGACGTGATGACGATAGCACCGGCTGCCTGGCCATTGACCGTCGCAGCCATCTTGAGCCAGTTGGCCGTCGCGAACGGCTGCGGCTCGCCGAGCGGGCTACCCGCCGCATCCAGCCCTTGGACGAACCCGGAATCGTTGCCGCCACGCTCTACGATGAAAATCGTCGTCACCGGAACCGCGAACTTGACGGTGATTGCCTTTGAATCATCCAAGCTGGCGTACGTGCCAAGATCGAAATCGTCGGCGTGTGCGGCCGGATGGTCGGCGTACTTCTCATAATCCGTGGTCGTTTTGCCCAGCACGAGCTTGCTCACGTCGATCCCGTTGATCGACTGGACCGTGCCGTCGTTGCCCGTGGCCTTGACGCTGTCGGCGGGTCCGACTGCAATCGTAATGGCCGGCGCGGCTGCGGCGGGCAGCAGCCGGATATCATCCACGTAGAGAATACCCGTACCGCCGCTGTCGAGGCCGATAGCCAGTTTCGTGACCTTCTTCAGGTTCGTGCTCACGGCGGCGAGAGCGACATCCCAGCGAGTCCATGACGCGGACTTCAGGGCGGCTGCATCGCCATTGTAGGCGACCTTCACGCCGTTGATCTTGAGATACAGTCTGCCCGTGATGTTGTCCGCAGCACCGCGGAAATAGACAACGAGGGTGGCGATGCCCGCGCTGGTCCAATCCTGGGGCGTATCGAAAGTCCGTTCGGCTTCCGATAGCGAGAACCCGCCGGTGTTGTTGTAGGACAGCGGCATCGACTGCCGGCCCCCGTGAACGATCGTGGTTTCGCCGAACGTTCCGTTCACCGCCGGATCGACGCCAACTACCGACCCGTTGGTCTTGGTGCCATAGCCATCGGCCCACGCCGTGAAGATTTCACTGCCCTTTTGATCCGTGTAGCTCTCGAAGTCATCGACGATTCCGTAGTCTTGTGTGGCAAAGCTCCAGACAGGGCCTTCGTAGACGCCGGCCGTTCCGGCGCCGCCCACCTCGTCGACCCGCCAGTAGTAGGTTGTCCCGAAGGCCATGCCCGCCGGGGTGAAGCCGGCCTCGGTCACGGTGGTTGCCGGGGCGGTGCCTTTCGCCACGGCGTTCTTATCTTTGCCGAAATACACCTGGTGCGAGGTGGCTTCGCGGCCGGGGCGCCAGGTCAAGAGCGCATCGGGACGTACGCCCGCCGCAACATCGGCCGGGACAGGCTGCCGGGCTTGGACGGGGATGGAAAAGAACCGCACTTCGCTCAGGCCGCTCTGTGGAATCCCACCCCAGGTGGCATTGATGGTCAGCTTCACGTGCTTGGCGCGGACACCCCCGAAGGGAACAGTCGTATTGTGGGCATAGGTGGCCCCTCCTGTCGCTCGGGCGAATTCGGGCACTGCGGTCAACGCTGCCCAAGTGCTGCCGTCGAGCGAGTACTCAATCGTGACATTCTTCGCGCCGAACCCCACAAAGGTCTCAATCAACTGGTTGGAGTTCCAGACCCACAGCTCGTGCAGCTTGTAGACCTGGTCGAACGTGTACTGAATCCAGTTGGGCTGCGTGCCGGCGCTCATCCACATCTGCTTGGGCTCGGTCGAGTGCTGGTCGTCGGCATCGAGCCCGGAACCGTTGACAGTATTCTCCGGTCCCATGCCGGGCTGGGCGCTGGAGGCGGTGGCCGTCACGTCCCGGAGCGGATAGGCATAGGGCTCGACGGTAAACGACCAGATCTCGCCCTTGAAAGGCACAGAGCCGGGAGCGGCCTCGACTTCATCGACCCGCCAATAATAGGTCTGGCCGAATTCCAGAGAAGCCGGATCATACGTAGCGGGGGCCTGGCCCTGGCTGGTCAGCACGCCGCGAGGATCGGTCCGGCTGGCGTTGCTGACGTTATCCAACGACGTTCCGAGATACACATCGTGGGCGACGGCGCTCTGGGCCGGCGTCCAACTCAGCACCACATCTTGGGACACATCGGTCGTCTTTTCCTTCGGTTGCGGATCACGGCTCTGTTTCGGATCGAAGCGCACCGGGACGGCAGACACGCTCAGAGCATCGTGTCCGGGCGCCGTGATGCGCACGCCTTTGACCCGTACCTCCGTGGTGAAGACCACGCCGAAGGCGTGCTGGCCGGCGACATCGACTCCCGTATCCTTATAGACACTGGCGCCGCTGAACGCCACCGGCGTGCCGAGCGAACCATCCGCCAGAATGGCCTGAAACGTGCCCGTGTCATTGCCGCCCCGCTCGAACACGAAGATGGTGTTGGTCAACGACGGAAAGATCGTCTCCTGGAAGTCGATCGCGTCGATGGACGACATGTCGTTGGCCCCATTGCGCCGGAAGAAGAAGTTGTCGCCCTCCGAGCCCGGGTCCTCGGGTTTGGGGGGCGCCCCAGCCGTGTTGGTCCCGGCAGGCGTGGGATCCCCATCCTTCCACAAGGTCGGGACTTTGGTCGCCGTCGGGATGTACCACCGCGTGGTGGTGCCCAGCATGAGATCGCCCTTGGCGACAACATACTCGGTCCCGCCATACCGCAGACTGACGATCGCATCACTGACCACCGTAACATCTGAGAATCCCGTCAGAGTATCGGCCCCTACGACACCGCAGAACGAGGTCAAGAATACGACTGCCGCAAGGAAAGCGGCCAAGGATTGGGTTTTCATCACTTCACCTCCGGGAAGAGACACCATTGTCATCGCGGAGCCCCGATGCTCCACTCTGTGACATGTTACCACGTGGAGGACATCTTGGCAAGGAAGAAGAGGGGAATGGCCCGGGCCCAGCCAATCTTGGATTCTTCCATCCCAAGGGGTGTGGGGATCAGCCCGACACGTGTGACCGGAACGTCACGCGGCCTTAATTCCAGTTGAACCGGACTTTGTTGTCCGTCCGGGTTTGTGTCCGCTGCTTCACGTTCTCCTGCTTGATCTTCGGGTTGCGCCACTGACCGATTTCGTCCTTGCTTTCGTGCACCTGCTTTTGCAGCTCATCGAGCTTCCTGAGAAGCTGCTCGAGGGCGATCTCCTTGCGCCGCACGATCAGATCATACCGCTTGCCGATCACGTCTTGCAGTTCGGCCCCGAGGGACTGTTTCTTCGCCTCCGATTTCTCGTTGCGGATCTGCTTGCTCAGTTCCTCTTCTTTCCTTTTGAGCTCGAAATCCTCTTTGAGAACCGTCCCCATCTCCGGGTTGGAACTGTCGGCCTCGAAGATATATCCGTACTTTTTCATCAGGCGATCGAAGACGCTGATATAGAGCTGCGGGTCCTTCTCTTTGAGCCTGACGAGCGCCTGCTCTTCATTAGGGTAGTTGGCTTTGAGCCATTCGACGAATTTGGTGTTGCGCTCGAGGCGACGGGCGTCAAATCGCTCCCGGATGATCTGGTCCAGCTCCGGCTGCCCTTGCTCGCGCAACTGTGCCTTGAACTGCTCCGGGTTCTTCTTGCGCAACTCGCTCAACTCCTTCGCTTGGGCCGGGTCCCGCTGTTGGATGCCTTTCATCATCCGGTTGATGACGTCCTCGGAGAGATCGCGCTGCCACCAGGGGGGTGTCTCCTTGGGTTCGTCCCGCCAGATGTTGTTCTTGGCCTGCTTGGGTCCGCTCGTCGCCGGCTGCGCCGCCGCGGTCAGCCCGCCGGCCACGGTGAGCTCCACCAGAAGCGCCGCCACTGGAAGCCATTGCATCGTCGCTACCCTTTCCAAACCTCGGCTTGAATTGCCAGGAGTTCCATTTCGATCTCGTCCGAGGCGTCATGGTCGGCCGTCTCGCCGTCGCCCGTTTCCAGCGCCAGCATCTGGGCTTCGATTTGCCGGATTTCCGACGAGAAGTACGCCAAGTCCAGATCGGCGGCCGTGATATCGTCGCTCTCCCAGATGGCGGTCGGGATGAAGGCCATATAGGGCGAAGGGGATCGGCTCGCCGAGCGGGGGCCCAGCTGAGCAACCAGGGCCAGGATCACGACGGCCGCAGCCGCCGCCAGCGAGGTGTGAACCAGCCGCACCATTCGGTGCCGGCGCTGAGCCGACCGGATCATTTGCGTCTGGATCGCGGCGATGACCCGGCTCGGGGGGGCCGGTGCCGGATAGGCGTCCAGCCATCGTTCGCCCGCCTGGATATCCGCGTGCGCCTCACGGGCCGCCGGCTCGTCCATAAATCGCTGGAACAACTCGGTCAGATTTTCGTGTGCTCTATCTCTCATGGCATCGACCCCTTACCCCTCCATGAGCTCCCTCAGTTTCTTCAGTCCCCGGTGCAGCTTGGACAACGCCGTACCGATGGGTTCCGACCGGAGCTCGGCAATCTCCTTGAAACTCAGTTCCGAATAGAAACGCAGCAGGATCAAATCGCGGGTGTCGGCATCGAGACGATTCAACTGCATTTGGAGCTTGTCGAGTCGCTCTTCGCCTTCGTCCGAGACGCGGCGTTCATTCAGGTCCGGCTCCAGCTCCAACTGGTTCCGGCGGGCATCCAACAGCTTGCGGCGTCGCTGCTTACCGCGCAGATGGTCGTGAAAGATGTTCGAGGCAATCTTGAAGAGCCAGCTTTCGAATGCGCCGCCCTTGTACGACCCGATCTTCTCGACGAGCCGAATGAACAGCTCGCTCAGAAGCTCGTCACTCAGGTCCCGGTCACCGGTCAGTCGGTAAAAATAGCCGTAGCAGCGGCCGGAGTACATGTCAACCACCTGCGCAAAGCTGTCAGCGTCCCCGGATTTACAGCCATCGATGATTCGGGCTAACTCGACGCTTCTACCCATCAGCTGCGTTCAGTACCAAAGACGTTTGCCCGCCAGGGCTTATTGCAGGAAATCACGAAACGAACCGCCGCATATCGGACCTTCTCGTGCGGCAGCGGCCCCCACTCCGATAAGATCGAATCCCACGTCAACCGTCAGACCGGCCAGGACTCGTCCGGGTTCTCCTCTTCCTCGGTCTCCTGGTCGGATTTCCAGCCCTCCGTCTCCTCCATATCGTTGATCTCGCGCTGGACGTACTTGAAAATTTTGTCCTGTAGAGGGCCGAGCTTGCTGTACCATTTCAGCATGTTCTGGTAGCTGCCGAGGAGCATGTCAAGGCGGATCAACTGCCATTTGGCGAGGCATTCGGCCTCCTTGACGTTCGAGAACGGGTCGCACCGGAACATCTTGCGGCCGTCCGGCCCTTTCTCACAGAGCTCGCACTGTTCGCACTGGATCATATTTTGTCCTTTACAGAAGGATTCCGCCTGTGCTAAACTCCATTATACGGGTCTGGACGTTTCCGGAGCAAAGATTTTAACCTTTTGTTGGAGTTGACATGGCCAAACCGCGACGTAGAAGGAAGATTGGCAGCAAGAAAAGACGTACCCGTTGGAAGATCAGACATAAGATCAGCGGCTAAGAGCCGGTTCCTCGCAGAGCTTCCACTCCCGCGAAATGACGTGAAGTCGGATGCCAAGCCTGTAATGTTCCCTGCGCGAAGATGGCGATGAAGCATTTCCGTGTAGTCTTCCAGCCCGATGGTAGGGAGATTTCGATCCATCAGGGCGCGACCCTCCTTGAGGCCGCCGGACAAGCGGGTATCACTCTGACCACACCCTGCGGCGGCAAAGGCACCTGTGGCAAGTGCGCCGTGCAGCTTCATCCCTCCGGGCGACAGATCCTCGCTTGTCAACACCACGTCGAGAGCAAGTTGGCGGTAGTGGTCCCGCCGGAGTCGCGCTTTTACGAGCACAAGATCCTCGATCATGGCATCGCGGCGGGTGCCCAAGTCCATCCGAGCATCTACCACAAGTACACGCGAATGGCAGGCACCGGCGCCATTCTCGGCGTGGCGGTCGACATCGGGACCACCACGGTGGTCACCAAGCTGCTCGATATGGTCACGGGCCGCTGTCTGGCCACGCAAACGGTGCTGAATCCCCAGACCCGTTTTGGCGACGACGTAGTCAGCCGGATCAATTATGCCCAGTCTGACGGGCATTTGGCCGAGTTGCATGAGGTCATCCTCGGCTGCATCAATGAGCTAATCGCAAGACTCTGCCGGAAGACCGGCGTCGAGGCATCGAGCATCTATGAGGCATCCATCGTCGGCAACACGACGATGAACCACATCTTCTTGAAGCTCCCGGTCGAGCAGCTCGGCCGGGCCCCGTACCGGGCCTGGTCGGTCGACGCCCATGATGTTCCGCCGGAGCAATTGGGGATCGCGATGAACCCCCAGGGGAACGTCCATTGCGCCGAGAACATCGCCGGCTTTGTGGGGGCGGACACGACCGCCGTCACCTTGGCTGTGGACATGGACAGCATTGAGGACCGGGTCCTCGTTGTGGACATCGGGACCAACGGCGAGATCGTTCTGGGGACCCGTGATAGGCTTTACGCCGCCAGTTGTGCGGCGGGCCCCGCCCTGGAGGGTGCCCGCATCAAATATGGCAGCCGGGCAGTGGACGGCGCTATCGAGGCTGTGGTTTTCAATGGCGACATCTCCTTGGATGTCATCGGCAAAATCCCCTCGCGCTCGATCTGCGGCAGTGGCCTCATTGATGCGGTCGCCGTGCTGGTGGATCTGGGTGTCGTTGACGCGACCGGCCGTCTTGCGGAGCGGCAGGGTGGGGGACGGAATCTGCCGAAACCTATCGCCTCCCGGATTCTCGCATATGAGGGTCAGCCCGCGTTTTGTTTGGCCTGGAACGAGGGAACTGGGCAGCCGGATATCATCTTGACCCAGAAGGACATTCGGGAGGTACAGCTTGCCAAGGCAGCCATTCGGGCCGGAATTCGCCTCCTGATGAACAGGTTGGGGATGGCCGATCTCGATATCGACCGGGTCCTGTTGGCCGGAGCGTTCGGCAACTACATCCGGCCGAGCAGTGCCGTCCGCATCGGCCTGCTGCCCAATGTACCCCTCGACCGCATCCAGTCCGTCGGCAACGCGGCGGCTACCGGGGCCCAGATCTTGCTGATCAGCGAGGCTTGCCGGGAAAGAGCGGCGCGACTGGCCCGCCGAATTCAGTACATTGAGATCGCACACGAGAAGGATTTTGCGGACACCTTCGCCGATGCGATGTTCCTGAGCCCGTAACGCCAGCATCCTTTCAGGGGAATAGGGACTGCGGCTCCCCCTCGGCTGTCCTCCGGGAACGATTGGCGGTCTGTATCAGACCCGTCCCACGAGCAGGCAGGCATTGTGGCCGCCAAAACCGAAGGAATTGCTCAAGGCAATATCTACCTTCGCCTCCCGGGCCTTCCAAGGGACGTAATCTATCTTGAGATCGCACCGCTCATCCTGGTTGTCCAGGTTGATGGTGGGGGGGATCAGCGAGTTGTTGATGGTTTTGACCGCCGCGATCAATTCTACCGCCGCAGTGGCCCCCAGCATGTGTCCCAGGCAGCTCTTGGTCGAGCTGATGGGCGTGCGGTAAGCGTGTTCGCCGAAGACTGTCTTGATAGCCAAGCTCTCGGCAATATCATTCAATTCCGTGCTGGTCCCGTGGGCGTTGATGTAATCGACGTCCTCCGGGTTGAGCTTGGCGTCCGCCAGGGCCAGCTTCATCGCCATAGCAGCCCCCGCTCCGTCGGGCAGGGGGGCGGTGATGTGATACCCGTCATCCGTCGCTGCATAGCCCAACAGTTCGGCGTAGATCCTGGCGCCGCGCTTCCGGGCGTGCTCGTATTCCTCCAGAACCAGAATCGCACCGCCTTCGGCCATGACGAAACCATCGCGGTCCCGGTCGAACGGCCGCGACGCTGCCGTCGGATTGTCGTTGCGGGTGCTCAGGGAGCGGGCGGCACAGAAAGAGCCCACCCCAATCGGCGTCAGAGCGGCCTCCGACCCACCGGTAATGACAACATCGCTCCGGTTACTGGCAATGTTCCAGAAAGCCTCCCCGATGGTGTGGTTGCTCGAGGCGCACGCGCTGGTCACGGTGAAACTCGGGCCGCGCAGGCCGAACTGGATGGCGATATTGCCGCTGCCGGCGTTGGACATCAGCCGGGGCACGCAGAAGGGCGATACCTTGCTCGGTCCCTTCTCCAACAACCGGATATGCTGGTCTTCGATCTCCTTGATCCCGCCGATCCCGGTCCCGACGATGACCCCCATGCGATAGGGATCTTCCCGGGAGAAGTCAAGACCACTATCCTTGACCGCCTGGATGGCCCCTGCGACGGCAAACTCGCTGAAGCGGTCCATCCGCTTGGCCTCGCGTCTGTCGATATACTTGGTCACGTCGAAGTTCTTGATCTCGCCGCCAAAATGGACCGTGAATTGGCTGGCATCGAAGCCCTCGATCGTGGAAACCCCGCTTCGGCCCTCACATAATGCAGAAAAAAGCTCATCCACAGACTCGGATAGCGCGGTAATGCACCCCAAGCCGGTTATGACCACTCGGCGTCTATCCATGGGGCCTACGCGCTTTCCTTCTTCTTGGTCTGGGCGATATTGATGATGTAAGCAATGGCGGCACCGACCGTCTGGATCTTCTCGGCCTCCTCATCGGGGATACTCATGTCGAATTCGTCCTCGAACTCCATCACGAGCTCAACAGTATCCAGAGAGTCGGCGTTCAGGTCGTTAATGAAGGACGTGTCGCGGGTAATCTCGGACTTGTCAACGCCCATCTGCTCACTGATGATCTCGATTACCTTATTCTCAATCGCCTGGACATCTATCTCGTCGATACTCACTTGGGTATCCTCCTTAACAGACTCGGAATTCTCTTGTAGGGCTATAACTACGGTCCCCTGGATATATGTGCCAGTACCACCCTCCCTATGTTCGGCGGTATCTTACCGGCAGGAGGGACGCTTGTACAACCATTTTTTTTGTTTTTTCACATAGCCATGCCGCCATCGACGCAAAGGACCTGGCCGGTAATGTACGCGGCCTCGTCACTGGCCAGAAAAGCCACGGCTTTGGCAACCTCCTCGGGGGTCCCCATCCGCTTCATGGGGATCATCTCCACGGCCGCGTCGATGACCGGCTGGGGTAGCTTGCGGGCCATCTCGGTGTCGATGAAGCCGGGAGCGATGCAGTTGGCGGTCACGTTCTTCTTGGCCAGCTCGCGCGCCGTCGTCTTGGCCAGTCCGATAAGGCCGGCCTTGCTCGCGGAGTAGTTGGCTTGACCGGCATTGCCCATCACGCCGGAGACGGAACTGATGTTGATGATCCGCCCGAACTTGTTGCGGAGCATGGACTTGGAGGCCGCACGGATGGCCACGAAGGCCGCCCGCAGATTGACGGCGAGCACCTTGTCGAACTCATCATCGGTCATCCGGATCAACAGGTTGTCCCGCGTGATCCCGGCATTGTTGACGAGGATACCGATGCCGCCGAAGTCGGACGCCAAGGATTCCAGGACCTCCGTGAACTTCTCTGTCTGCGTGATATCGACGCACCGCGTTAGGACCTCGAAGCCAGCCTCTTTGACCACCCGCTGCAGGTCCTGGAGTTGGTCCTCCATCATGTCCAACCCCGCAACGATCCGGCCCTGCTTGAGCAGCTCAAATACAATGGCCCGCCCGATCCCGCGTGCCGCTCCGGTTACCACTGCAAGTCGTTTGTCTGCCATCCTTTACCTCCAGAGTGTGGCGAACGCGTCCCTTGCCGGACTACGCCTCTCCAACCAACGTCTTCAGGGAACTCAAGTCGCTGACGTTCGTCACCTTTGTCCTTCTGTTGATGCGTTTCATGAGTCCGGTGAGGACCCTTCCCGGCCCGATTTCATAAAACTCCTCGATCCCATCAGCCAGCAGCCGCTCCATGCACTTCTGCCAGAGGATCGGGCGGGTAAGCTGGCGGGTCAGGCCCTCAACAATGCCATCGACACGTCCGTAGTACTCGGCATTGATGTTGGCCATCGTCCGGATCGAACCCGGCGGCAAAATCTGGGATTGCCGCAGTGCCTCGCCAAGAGCCTGCGCGGCGCTGGACATCAACGTCGTGTGAAAGGCCCCGGCCACGTCCAGCCGGACCGCTTTCATCGCCCCATACTTCTCCGCCGAACGTTCGGCCCTCTCACAGGCGCCGAGCGTCCCGCTGACTACGACTTGGCCGGGACAATTGAAGTTGACCGGTTCGAGCAATTCCCCTTCGGATGCCTCTCTGCAGAGCTGCCGGACTTTCTCTTCTTCCAAGCCGATGAGGCTGACCATCGTTCCCCGCGTCGCCTCGGCGGCGGCCTGCATCGCTTCGCCACGCTTCTTGACCAGCCTCAGCCCATCCTCGAAACTGACGACTCCGGCCGCGTAGAGGGCCGTGTATTCGCCCAGGCTCAGTCCCGCCGTGACATCCGGCCGCAGGCTCTCTGTCGCGGGACTCACCCGCAATACTTCCAGCAGAGCGGCCGACGTGACAAAAATCGCCGGCTGGGACATCGTCGTGCTGTTGAGCCGGTCTGCCGGACCTTCGAAGCAAACAGCCCGCAGGTCGAATCCGACGATCGTATTGGCCGTTTCGAACAACTCGGCCGCCGCGGGAAAGGCCTGCGCGATGTCCGCCCCCATGCCAACGGTCTGCGCGCCCTGTCCCGGAAATAGAAAGGCCGTCTTCATCGCTCGAATCCCTGATTCATGCTCGTACCTCCATCCCTGGGGGCAGCCCCCTCAAAACTCGATTACATTGGCGCCCCAGGTGACCCCGGCACCAAAGGCGACGAGAATCACAATGTCCCCTCTTTTCAATCGGCCCTGCCGGACACACTCGTCGAAGGCAATGGGCACTGAAGCGGCCGAGGTATTGCCATAGTTCTGAATATTGATGAAGATCTTCCCGTCGGGCAGATTGAGCCGCTTGGCCGCCGATTCGATGATCCGGGCGTTCATCTGGTGCGAGATCACCAGGGCCACATCATCCAGAGTCAGGCGGCAACGCTCCAGGCACTCCGTGACGGCATCGACGATCCGCCGGACCGCCTGTTGATAGACTTCCCGGCCCTTGATTTGCATGAAGACCTTGTCAGGATTGTCCAGCGGCCTGCTCACCGGGTTTCGCGATCCGTAGGCTTGGCAGTTCAAGGACTCCCAGAAGGTCCCGTCGGAGCCGACCGTGCTGTACATGATGCCTCGTCCGGCGTCCTGGCGACGCTCCAGCACCACCGCGCCGGCGCCATCGCCAAACAAGATACAGCTGGCCCGGTCTTTCCAGTTGGTGATTTTGGTGAGCGTCTCGGCTCCGATCACCAGGGCCTTATCGACTCGGCCGGTCTCGATGAGTTGATGGACCAAGTGGAGCGAGTAGATGAAACCACTGCACGCGGCCCCTATGTCGAAGGCCCACGCGCCTTTAGCCCCCAGAGCCTGCTGCACGAAGCACGCCGTCGAGGGAAACACCATTTCCGGTGTGATCGTGGCCACCGTGATCAGGCTAAGATCCTCGGCGCCGATCCCGGCGTACGCGAGCGCCCGCTTGGCAGCCTCGGTCGCCAGATAGGCCGTGGATTCCTGCTCGTTCGTGATATGCCGGACCTTGATCCCCGTCCGCGTCGTGATCCACTCATCCGAGGTCTCCACCATCCGGGCGAGATCGTCGTTGGTCAATACCTTCGCGGGAACAAAAGAACCGCACCCGGTAATGACGGCGTGGTTCGCGGGGGAGCAATCCTCAGCCTTTTTCTCCATCCGTCGTCCTTACGCGGGCCTCCGAGAGACACTCCATGATCTTGTCGTTGATCTTCTGCGTGTAGCAGTTCTTGGCGGTGAGCACGGCGTTGCGGATCGTCCGAGCCTTGCTCGCGCCGTGGCAGATCAGGGCCGTGCCGTCGATGCCCAGCAGGGGGGCGCCGCCGTATTCGTTGTAGTCGTGCTTGCGGTAGACGCGCATGATGATCGGCTTGAACATCAGCGCCAACTCCGGCTTTTCCTGCATCAATTCCTGCTTGATCGCCCGAAACAGCCCATCGACCGCGCCCTCGGTCAACTTCAGGATCACGTTGCCCACGAAACCTTCGCACACAATGACGTCGCAGACCCCTCGGAAGATATCCCTGCCCTCGACGTTGCCGATGAAATTGATGCGCGGGTCGGCACGCAGCAGATCCTTCGTCTTCTTGACGATCTCGTTGCCCTTGGCCTCCTCCTCGCCGATGCTCATGATCCCGACTCTCGGGTTCTGGACCCCGAGAAAGTGCGTCGAATAGATGCTCGCCATCAAGCCGTACTGGTAGAGGTTGATCGGCTTGCAGGCAATATTGGCGCCCACGTCGCAGATCGTTACCGGTCCGGTCAGGGTCGGAAAAACCACGGCAATGCCCGGCCGGATCACGCCCTCCAAGGTGCGCATGCGCATCTGAAACGCCGCAACGCACGCCCCGGTGTTACCCGCCGAGATCACGGCGTCGGCCCGGTCCAGTTTTGCCAGCTTCGCCAGAATCCCAATGGAACTCCGCGGCTTCTTGCGCAGGCTGTCGATCGGCTTCTCGTCCATCCCGATCACATCCGGCGCATCCACGACGCTGAGCCGCTCTTTGTCGTAGCTGGCGCTGGCAAGCTTGGTCTCCAACAACTCTTGTGGCCCCACGAGCAGGATCTGGTCCTCCTTCTCGAGCTGGGGCAATACCTCCAACGCCCCGGCGACGATTTCATCCGGAGCGTGATCGCCTCCCATGGCATCCACTGCGATACGCATGTTTACGCCGCTTCCTCCTTGCCGAGTTTCAGGGTCAGGCTCTGGTTCACATACCCACAGTTGCTGCACGCTGCGTGGGGCAATTTCGCCTGGCTGCACTTCGGGCACAGCGAGTAGTTCTTGGCCTTGAGCGCCTCGTGCGACCGCCGGGTCCGCGAGCGGCTCCTACTAGTTCGCCTCATTGGTAACATGGTCGAGTACTCCAATCTTTCTGCAACTTATTCACACCGTTATCCTCTCGCTACCGATGCAAACGCTCTTTGATACCGTTCGGGGATCCACCTGTCAAGCGCAAATCCATACGTTTCATGACGCTGTGATGTGATCCGTAGAGGCCTTGATTATCCCCATCGCCACGGTGACTGTCAACATCGGATCTGCCTGCGGTGGTTCATACAAAGCTTGATCATCGACTGCCCCCCCGGCCCGGAATTTGTGCAGTTGTCCCCGGCGGTATGCCGAAAAAACCATACGACTGAATATTCCCGGACCCTGTGCACGGGTAGTCCTGCGGTAGATGCTTGCTGCAAATGACCTTATGAACGACACGCAGAGCCGGCTGGCCGACGCGATCGCCATGGTGGTTCTGTTTCTGATGGCGACCGGAGCGGTGATGGTGTTCTCTGCCGGCGCCAGTCTCGGTCACGAATTCGACTTGCGGCACTTCTACGACTTCCCCGGCCTGCGCCAGATCATCTTCTTCCCAATTGCCGTGGTCATCCTGTTCATCGCGTCCATGGCAGACTATCGGTTCTGGCGCCTCCGCGCGCACTGGTACAAATGTCCGACAGTCTGGCTGTTACTCCTTGCGATTGCGTTGGTTATCGCCGTCTTGGTTCCATCACTGGGTACGACCGTCAATCAGGCCCGGCGGTGGCTGCGGATTCCCTTGGGGCCCGCCAGCATCAGTTTCCAGCCGTCGGAGTTGGCGAAGTGGACAATGGTGTTCTTCATAGCTGGTGCCTGTGCCCAGGCCGGACCGGACCTAAAGCGATACTGGAGGCGCTTTCTGCCGCTGTGTCTTCTGGTCGGGTTTGTGTGTGGCCCGATCGTCATCGAAGACTTTGGCACCGCTGCGTTCATTGCCCTGATTAGTTTCGCGATGCTCGTCATCGCTGGCGTCAAGTGGTGGCATCTCCTGACGCTACTACCCCTTGGCGCGGTTGGATTTGTCGCCGCCTTGGTTCAGGAGCCGCACCGGGTCCGGCGGCTGGCAGCTTTCCTGCACCCGGAGTGGTTCGGCGGGTCGGTAGCCTACCAGGCCAACCAGTCCTTGATTGCGATTGGCTCGGGCGGCCTATGGGGTAAAGGGCTCGGCGAAGGCATTTCCAAGTATGGCCATCTGCCCGAAGACACGACTGACTTCATCTTCGCCATCGTAGGCGAGGAACTGGGCGTAGTGGGAACCATCGGAGTCATTGCGCTCTTTATCCTCTTTATTTGCCTTGGTTTAGCGGTGGTGGTCCGCTGTCGCGATCCCTTCGGCCGACTCCTCGCCGCCGGCATCGTGCTGACAATCGGAATCCAAGCCGCCCTCAATATTGGCGTGGTCACCGTTGTCCTTCCGACCAAGGGTATCCCGCTGCCGTTCGTCAGCGCGGGTGGAACCAGCATGTTGCTGTCGTCGGCCGCAGTGGGGGTACTGTTGAATATCGCGGTACGAACCGGCACCGATCATTACGACATAAGTACTTGTCTTGGCGAGGTTTAGCGCCAGCCCAACGACGTCCAGCGCAGTGGTCGCCGGTCCCGCAGGCTTCCTGCGTGACTTTCTTCCCATTTTCTGATATGATATACCCGTGTGACGCCGGCTCAGACTGCGGCGACGGATGCTTGAGGGCATGGGGGGCTACGAAGTGGCTCTGCGAAAGGCTGGCTCAGTAAAGGCTTGGTTCTCGGCACCTGTTGTACTGGTGCTGCTGACGAGCGCAGGGTGGTCAGCCACCGGATCAACGGCGACAAGTGGCGTCGCGCCGGACGAGATCATTGTGAAGTTCCGCAGGGCGGAACCCGGTGCAGGCAGGACCGTCGAGAACGCTCCCTTCGATAAGTCTCGCTTCCTGCAAGATTTAGGAACTCCCGGTGGTCGGCTCAAGGTGCGAGAGGTCAGGCCTGTCTTGAGAGACTTCGAGCGCGGCCAAGTTGAGGCACGGTCCCTTCGGGCTATGGACCCTTCGCGATTGACACAGACGCAGAAACGCCTGCTGGCACGTCAGAAGCGTGCCACCAGGGCCGGCAGACGCCCCGACTTGGGCAATATCTACCGTGTCCCGGTGGATCTCGCTTTCGGCGAGACGGTTGAGGAACTCCTGGCCGCGTATCGGAGCCGGCCGGACGTCGAGTATGCCGAGCCCAACCCGATCATTGCCATTTCTGCCACGCCCAATGATCGGTCCTACGTGGAGCAGTGGGGTCTCGCAAAGATCCACGCTGCCGAAGCCTGGGACATCTGTCGCGGCAGCAGTGACTTGCTTGTGGCGGTCATCGACACGGGGGTGGACTACAACCATCCGGATCTGCGGGCGAACTTGTGGACGAACGAGGCCGAACAGAAGGGCCAGGCGGGCATCGACGACGACAAGAACGGCTATACGGATGACATCCGCGGCTACAACTTCGCCGCCGATACCAGCGATCCCATCGACGATCACGGTCACGGCACCGCCATGGCCGGCATTATCGCGGCTGTGGGAAACAACGAGACGGATATCGCCGGTGTCTGTTGGAACGTGCGGATCATGCCTTTGAAGGTCCTGACTGCCACGGGCAACGGGACCGCGGCTGACGCCGTCCCCGCCATCTACTATGCCGTGGCCAACGGCGCCGACATCATCTCGGGCAGTTGGGGTGGCTCGGAGACCTCCAATACCTTGCGCGACGCCGTCGCCTATGCGGTTGAGGAAGGCGTGGTCATCGTGGCGGCAGCGGGCAACAGCGGCTCGGACGCCGCCTACTACCCGGCCTCCTATCCGGAGGTGATCGCCGTAGCCGCCACGGAGTCCAATGACAATCGCTGGTACCTCTCGAACTATGGCGCGTGGGTGGATATTGCCGCGCCGGGACGCGATATCGTGTCCCTGCGCGCCACGCTGCCGGGCCAGCCGGTCCGCCCGGGCACCGTCAGAATGTCGGGGACCTCGCTGGCGGCCCCGCACGTGTCCGGGACCTGTGCCTTGCTCCTGGCGGCCAATCCCTATCTGCGCTCCGATGAGTTGCAGCAAATCCTCCGGGCGACCGGCGATCCCATCGCGCCGGGGACCTGTGCCTCCAACGCCCGGCTCAATGTCTACCAGGCTCTGCGGGCCGTTATCCCGCTGGCGGGGTCGATTCGCACGGATCGCGTGTACTATCCGGAGGGCACGGAGATCGACCTGCTTCTGGCGGATTGGCACCTCCGGGGCGCGGGCCTCGCCACCGCGCTGGTCGAGACATCAGGGGGCGATCTGGAGACCATAACGCTGCAAGAGAGCGCTGTGGCGCTCGGCATTCTGCGGGCCGCGCTCGCCCGTCGCAACGCCGCTGCCGTTCCGGGCGATGGCATCCTCGAAGCCCGCGACGGCGAAGGCATCCATGTTCGTTACCTCGATACCGACGATGGTTCCGGCCACGTGGGCCAGTGGCGCTCCGCCATCGCGGTCGCTGACTACCAGGCGCCCACGGTTCTGCGCCTGGAGGTCAACCCACAGAATGTGGCCGCCACAGTGGAATTCCACACGAACGAGCCTACCCGGGCGGAAATCCGGTATTTCGAGGGCGCTGCGACGTCTCCCGTGACTCAAAGGGACCTGGGCTGGAGCGATCATCACGTCATTGAGCTACGCGGTCTGGACGTGCAGACGCGGTACCGTTTCTTCGTGGTGCTCACGGACAAGGCCGACAACACAACGCTGGCCGACAACAACGGCCCCGGCTATACCTTCATCACCAAGCAGTAGAGCAGCCGGGGGGCCGTTCTGGGCGGGGTGGCAGCGGCAAGCGCAGCTTGGCGACGGTCTTCTCCCACCGGATGGACAAGACCGTGTACAAACTTGGTCGCCCGTGGGTAAGATGACGATCGTTGAGCGGCGGCGGCTGCGTCGGACGGGAGGCGTCATCAACGCCGTACAACGCAGCCGTGCGACGAAACGAGCCGCGCCACCGGCGAACGCCGAACGAGCCTTTGGACATGGAGGTCGACTGTGAGCGACGTCTCTTTCTTCTTCGCCGGCGGGGGGACAGGCGGACATATCTATCCGCTCTTGTCCATCGCGGAGCAAATCCTGGCCCGTAAGGCCGACGCTCGGATCCATTTCTTCCACAGCACCCGGAGTGTCGATCAGCGGGTCTTTGAGAAGATCCCCTATGACCGGACGCCTCTGCCGGCGACGGGCTTGTCCTTTCACCCGATGAAATTGCTGCGCTTTGCGTCGACCTTTCATCGAAGCTACCAACAGGCGCGGACCAGTATGGCCGCGCGTCCGCATCCTGTCGTGATTGGGGCAGGCGGCTTCGTGGCCGCCCCGGTCTGCCGGGCCGGAAGCAAGCTGGGCGTGCCGGTAGCGTTAATCAACGTGGACCTGTTGCCGGGCCGGGCCAATAAGCTCAGCGCCCGCTGGGCCAACGAGATCTTTGTCCAGTTCGAGGAGAGCAAAAGTAGTTTCAAGCACAACCGGGCGGTCATCAGCACTGTTGGTTGTCCCCTGCGCAGCAGCTTTGACCATCCCGACCGCGAGAAGGCCATCGCAGAGCTCGGCCTGGATCGAAACAAGAACGTTCTGCTGATCACAGGGGCGTCGAGCGGCTCCATGCGGATCAACGAAGCGGTCTGCGAATTGTTGCCCCAACTGGCACAGTTCGCCAATCGCTGGCAGATCGTACACCTGACCGGCTTGGACAACTACCAGATGGTTCTGAACCGGTACAACGGGGCCCAAATCACCCACCAAGTGCTCGACTATTACGACAACATGGCGGACCTCTTCGCGGCGACCAGCCTGGTCGTCGGTCGCAGCGGGGCGGTCAGCATAGCGGAGTACGCAGTCGCGGGCGTCCCGAGCATCTGCATGCCCTATCCCCACCACAAGGACAAGCACCAGTACTTCAACGCCGGCAAACTGGTCGAGGTCGGTGCCGCCGTAGTCGTGGACGATGTCCCGGACCTGGCGGACCGGGCCGGCTGGCTCTGGGAGGAGCTGGAAGACCTGATGACCCACGACGAAAAACGCCGCGAGATGTCCGAAGCCTGCCGACAAGTAGCCCGCCCGGGTGCCGCCCGCGAAATCGCGGACCACCTGCTCAAGCTGGCCGAGTAGCGTTCATCCAGCGGCGGAGGATGATCCATCATCCCAAGCACAGTACTGAAGGTCCGCCCTCAAGCTGTTGCGGCTCGTCGGCGAAGTGGCTATGATAGCCTACGAGTCCTGTGGGTTATCCATAAGTCAGAGGGATGAGCGCAATGGTTCTTTCAAGAGGGTGTGCCAGGCAGGTCTTCATCCTTGGCTGGTTCGTGCTCTGCCTGGCCATCGGCGGCTATATTGCCGTTGAGGACGTAGGGAAGCACCCCTTGCTGAATATGATGGTGGGTGTGCTCCTGGTCACGGAAGCAGTGTGCGTCCTGTTCTACGGTGTGGCCTTCAGGCCGGAGCGCTGGCGCTGGGCTGCCCGAATGGTCCCGCTGATCTTCGTTCTGCCTTACGTAGCGGACTGGGCCTACGCCGGCGGTTTGCCTTCCGACAAACCTTGGGACTCGACGCGGTTCATGGCAGTTGCGGTGGTCTTTGTGATGCACGTGATCGTGCTTTACTTCCTGCTTCGCTATGGGTATGCACCGAAGCTGCCACCTGACACCTTCAGTGTTCGGGTATTGTCCGTCGCTCTTCTCGGCGCAGGGGGCCTTTCCTTCATCAGAAATGTTCCGGTGTTCACGCCTCGGATTCGTGTCACGCATAACTACCTGGAGGAGTTCAACGAGCTTAGCCGTCCGGTGCCCTACGACGTGAATGAGAATGCGGCGCTCGACTACGCGCGCTTGGCGGACCGGATCGGGGCGATGCCCGCCGATGTGAACCGGGTACGGGATCTCTGGCCGGGCGACATGGACGAGACGGGACGACGCGCGGTCCGCGCGTGGGTCATGTTGGACCCGGGCGCCGTTGACGAATTGATCGTTGCCGGTCGCAAAACGCAGTATTGGATCGAACGCTATCAGTCTCGGGGATGCCTCATGGACGTGGAGCTTCCTGGGAACTCCCGTCTACGGGCTCTCGTTTCCTATCTTCTCTTGCACGCCAAGCTCCAGGCCTGCGAGGACAAGCCCGAGGTAGCCGTCGAGGAGATCCTCACGGGTTACGCGCTGGGGACTCAGTTGGCCGGACCCAGGACCATGATAGAGCAGCTCATTGGCATGGCGACCTGCAATTTCAGCATGAGGTCAGCCTTTGAGCTGCTGTCAGAGGTTCACGTCGAGCCGACTCTGCTGGAGAGGTTCCAGGATCGTCTGCACGAGTTGTCCAGTCGCTGGGATCACGGCTTCGATTGTCGCGCGGAGCGTCTCATGGCTCTGGACTGGATTCAGCGGTCCTTCAGCGATGACGGCGCCGGCGGCGGCTGTGTTTCCCCCCGGCGGTCCTTGCGCCTGGGATGGGGCCGGGTGCGAATCGACAGAGCCGACACGGTGAGCCTTCTGGAGGACCTCGTTGCGTCCCTCGAGGTGGAGACTCGGACGACGCCGTGGCAATGTCGCGTTCAGGGACAGAACATCGTGGACACGTTGGAAAGACAGAAGAAGCCGGCACTATTTGAGTTCGCGTGTTCTTGGTCGGAGGCGGTGACTCTCTCCTGGCGGTTACGCACGCGCACGGCGGCGCTGCTTGCGACATTGGCGATCTTCCGGTACCGCGCGGAGACCGGCCATCTGCCTGCCTCCCTGAATGACCTCGTGTCCGCCGGTTATCTCAATGGGATACCGCTGGACCCCTTCGGCGATGGCCCCCTGGTTTACCGCCAGCAAGATGGAGATTTCGTACTCTACAGTCGTGCACTGGACTTCGACGATGACGGCGGTGTACCCAGCTACTGGGGAAAGGGCGACAAAGGAGGCGATCAGGTCTTCTGGCCGGTGGATTCACTCGGTGGAACGAACCGCTGAACCAGCATCCGCATGGGCTAAAGCCCATCCTATGGACTTGACTTAGGTCGCAAACGGCCCGACAATGTCGCGAGATTGTACAGCCTCTTGAGAAGAAGGAGTGACTATGAACTGCATGTGTGCCAAGGTTTACGCGTTGGTAATGGCGATGGTTTTTTGTCTGGCGGGGGGGCTTGTGGCGGCGGAGAGGGCGGATAAGCCCTGGATGGTGTATGAGGGCAAGGCGGGGCCGGGGGTGGGTAAGCACATCGTCTTTGTCACGGGCGATGAGGAGTATCGATCGGAGGAGTCGATGCCGATGCTGGCGAAGATTCTGGCCGTCCACCACGGGTTCAAGTGCACGGTACTGTGGGCGATCAACAAGACCAGCGGCGAGATCGACCCGCTGACGCTCGACAATATTCCGGGCCTGGAGGCCCTGGATACGGCGGACCTGATGGTGCTGTTCACGCGGTTCCGCGAACTGCCGGATGAGCAGATGAAGCACATCATCGATTACACCAACTCGGGCAAGCCCATCCTCGCCCTGCGGACGGCCACGCACCCGTTTGCCTATGCCAAGCGCAAGGACAGCCCCTATGCGAAATGGAGCTGGAACAATAAGGATGAGCAGTTCAAAGGCGGCTACGGCCGGCAGGTGCTTGGGGAGACGTGGATCAGCCACTACGGTGTCCATCAGAAGGAAAGTACACGCGGCCTCATCGCTGATGGCATGAGAGATCAGCCCATCGTTCGCGGCGTCGGCACGATCTGGGGGCCGTCGGATGTTTACGGCCTGACGACTCTGCATGGGGACTGCAAGCCTGTCATCATGGGCTATGTCCTGTCCGGCATGAGTCCCGACGACAAGGTCAACGAGAAGAAGAAGCCGCTGCCGGTCGCCTGGATCAAGTCCTACACCGGCGAATCAGGCAGGACTGACCGCGTCTTCACGACCACGATGGGCCACGCGGGCGATCTCAAAGACGAGAACTTCCGTCGTCTGCTCGTCAACGCCTGCTACTGGGGCATGCGGATGGAGGACAAGATTCCCGCCAAAGGTGACGTGACGATCATCGGCGACTACAATCCGAACAACATCGGCTTCGGCGGCTTCAAGAAGGGGCTGAAACCTGCAGATCATCGGTTGAAGTGATTCATGATGAGCAAGAAGAGAGTCAATCTCTATGCGGAGCTCAAAGAAGGGCTTGAGGAAATGGTTGCCATTGAGAGGGGCCAGAAGAAGCCCGTGCGCGTCCACCACTTTCTCACCCGCGCGAAGATGAGAACCCCGTGTGTAAGGGCGTGTGTGTCGCAGCGTACCTCTGCCGCTGGACAACGCTATAGCGGAGGCAAACGCAAGGATTCTGGCTAAACAATCAGAACCTGCGTCCTAGACAAATGCCGGCGCTTTACGATCTCGTCCCATTCTCGTACAATGGTCCTTCATGAAGAAGATCCACGTGTACATCGAGACGAGTGTCTGGAGTTTCGCTTTCGCCGAGGATGCGCCGGAGTATCGTGCCGACACAATCGTCTTCCTGGATCTCTGCCGGAAGCGTCTGTTCGAACCGTACGTCTCGAATGCCGTTCTGAGTGAAATCCAATTTGCCCAGCCCCCGCTTCGCGAGCATCTGGAAGATCTTCTTCGAGGCGTCAAGCCAGCGTTGTTGCCCTGGCTACCGGAGGCGGACGATCTTTCAGATACGTTCGTTCGCGAAGAAGCTGTACCACCGAGCAAACCTCAAGATGCTCGGCACGTCGCAATTGCCATGGCGCACGGCCTCGATGTGCTTGTTTCATGGAACTTCAGGCACATGGTGAATCTGAGGCGAGAAGAACGCTTCAACGCAATCGCTTTGCTCGAGGGGTATCACCACCAGCTTCGCATCGTCAGTCCCAAGGAGTTGATCGACTATGATAAGATCCCGTGAAAGCAAGATGTTGGACAGAGTTCGGCGGTGGCGGAAGAAGGCGTATGACGCTGATAGGGCAAAACCGCCGGCCCGACAGACGGCAGACGCGGAAGAGCTCGCGCGAAGACTCAACCTGCCCTCGGCGCCGGCGCAGAGAGATGGTAACGGGCGGCGATGAAATCCGCCGGTCATGCCATGACGCAGGAGAAGGGCAGGGGAGATATGCTCCGAGGGTTCGTTGTTCTTGTGGGTGGCATCGCCGGTTTCGCCATAAGCGCTGCGGCGCAGCCGGCCGGGCAGGCGTTCTACGATGATCTGTCGCTGCTGCCGAATATCTACCCGAATGTGCAGTCCTACTATCTCTCCAGCTACGACCGCACGGGCGGCAATGACGACGGGTTCCGGGGCACGTACTCGCAGCTCTACGTGGACGACAACGGCGAGCACGTGATCTTCGATGCAAACGGGCTGGGCTGCGTCTACAACCTGTGGTTCACCGGCAATGGTCAGAGGCTGTCCTGGGGCAAGATCCGGTTCTACTTTGATAGCGAGAAGACGGCAAGGTTTGTGTGTGAGGCCGAGGAGCTTTTCAGCGGAGAGCGACCGCCGTTTGTCCGGCCCCTCGTAGCGGATGCCTTTATCTCCAGCGGCGGCTTCAGTTGCGCGGCGCCACTGCCGTTTGCCAAGCGTCTGAAGATCACGACGGAGAAGGTCGTTGGCTTCTACAACGTCTACTACCAACTCTATAAGGATGTCTCCCTTCAGTCCTGGACGCCCGAGCAGGACTATTCGAAGCTCATCAGTCTCTTCGAACGCTGTGGCAGCCACCCCAAACCTCGCAACGCGAAAGTCAACGTTACGCGGAAGACTGTCACCCTTGCCGCCGCCGCTCGTGGCAAGTCGCCGGAGGTCGAACTATTGTCCATCGACCACGAAGGGACAATCCAATACCTCAGGATCAACCCGCTCTTTGCGCCCGATGCGTACTGCCTCAACCATGTCCATCTGCGGGTCTTCTACGATGGGCAGAAGGCGCCGAGCGTGGATGTGCCTATCGGTCCCTTCTTTGGGTCCGGTCTGGGCGAGGCGGATGTCCGGAGCTTGTTCGTGGGCATGTCCAGTTCCGGCGTGTACTACAGTTTCCTGCCCATGCCGTTCCGCAAGGGGATTCGGATCGCTCTTCAGAACCGGAGCTATCAGTCAGGCGGGGAGTTCCACGTGGAGATCGGCTACACGGACACGCTTCCCCAGACTCCGCCGCCGGGCCAACTCGGCTACCTCGGGGCCAAGTACAACTATGCGTGGCCCATTGTCGAGCGCGAGGACTATGTCCTGTTCGAAGGCAAGGGCGCTGGAGCGGTCATCGGCCAGGTCATGACGGTCGAGCCGGTCCAGCCGGATCGCAAGCGCTGGTGGGAAGGCGATATGCGGATCATGATCGATGGCGAGGCGAAGCCGCGCTTTCACGGCACGGGCCACGAAGATGAGTACCAGGGCGGCTGGTCCACGTTCTGGCTGATGAATCCCTATTCCCTGCCCCTGTTCGGCGAGCCCAAGACCGAGGGCCTGATCGACGTCTTCGGCCAGGTCAACGGCTCGACGACCGTATACCGTTTCTGGCCGGGCAAGATCCACTATGCCCAGTCGATCCGCATCTCCACCGAGCACGGCACCCAGAACGACACCCCCGCCAACTACTCCTCGCTCGTGTACTACTATTTCCTGCCCTGACGATACCGCGTCAGCACATCGGGCCGGCCCTCAACCCGCGTGTCGCTGCTGATCGTGGACGTCTGCTTCACCGTGTCTGTGAAATGTGCGGGTCTGGCCTTCGATTCCCGGGAGGCATGCCGAGCATTGCTGTTGGCTGACGACGAAGCTACAATGGCAGCATGGGTGCAGAGCCAGAACAATCGGGACCGCAGGAACAGACTCCGCCGGAGCCGCCGGATGCGATCCGTGAGGCTGTCGAGCATGGCATCGACATCTCCATACTCCGGGCCAACCTGGCACTCGCGCCTGCTGAACGGCTCCGCCGGCATGGGATCGCCCTGAACACGGTCGAGACGCTGCGCGAGGCCCGGTCCCGTTCGCTGCTGATGGTTGTCAGGGCGAGAAGCAGTGGTCAACACCGGATGGTCGCCGGGGAGGGTCTTTCCGACCGACTACCGACAATCTTGACAGCAATCTGCTTCGACCGTAGGATAAGAGCATGAAGACCATGGAAGAAATTCGAAGAGAAGCGATGACGCTGTCAGCGGGGGAGCGAGCGAGCCTGGCCCACGAGTTGATCCTGAGCCTTGAAGATCCCGATGCCTACGAGTTGAGTCCTGAACAAGAGGCCGAGATTCGCAAGCGTGTCCGGATGGTCAAGAGTGGCAAAGCGGCGGGCCGTCCCGCGGCGGAGGTTTTGGCCGAGATCGAGGCCAGGCTTACGCCCCTCTGCTAAATTCCAAATTCGAATCTCGAAATTCGAAACAACCTCAAAGCACAAAGCTCCAATAACGGAAACGCTGTCGCCTCATCGGCGGAGCCGTTTAGGTTGCCGCGCTTCGCTACCAATGACATGTTCTGGATTTTGGTGCTTCGTGCTTGGGGCGCGGGTACACGCCGTCTCGAATCGCGGGCAGGATGCCCGCGACATCCAAGGGCAAGATGCCCTCGCCACGTCGCATTCCTCCGCCGTCCCGCTGCCGGGAGTTGCTGTTGGCTGTCAGCGAGACTACAATGGCGATATGGATGCAGCGCGGGAACAATCAGGACCGCAGGAACAGACTCCGCCGGAACTGCCAGAGGCGATCCGCGAGGCTGTCGAGTACGGGATCGACATCTCCCTGCTCCGGGCCAACTTGGCGCTCACGCCCGCTGAACGGCTTCGCCGACACCAGATCGCTCTGAACACGGTTGAGATGCTGCGCGAGGCGAAACGCCGATGAGGAGCGACTTTCAAAATCTTCTACGACGCCTCGTTCGTGCCGGCGTGGACTTCGTCATCGTTGGCGGTTATGCCGGCGTCGTCTACGGCTGCACATTGGTCACTCAAGACATAGACACCTGCTGTGATTTCTCGCCGAAGAACCTGCTGGCCCTGCAGAAAGCCATTGCTGATCTGCACCCCGTCCATCGCATGACGCCCGGTCGCCAGCCGCTGCAACTGACGGCCGAGAACGCCGGCCATCTCAGGAATCTGTATCTCGATACGGACCTCGGCCACCTCGATTGTCTCAGCGAGATCCGGGGCCTCGGCGGCTATGATGAGGTGGCGAAGGCGAGTCAGACCGTCGAGATCGATGGGCTCCCGCTGCGTGTCTTGACGATAGACGCTTTGATCGTTGCCAAAGAGGCCATGAATCGCCCGCGCGACCGGGAAGCCATTCGCCAACTCAGAGCGATCAAAGAGCTCGAAGGCCACGAGGGGTGAGGCGCGAGCTTCCTTGAATCATTCGGGTTCATTCCCCGCGGCTTGCCGCGTGGAAGCGGTAAGCCGATTGTTTCGATACCTCGCAGCTTGCTGCGAGGTAGTTCATTCGCGGGCAGGATGCCCGCGACACGCAAGGGCAAGATGCCCTCGCCACCTCGAATCTCACCCTTAGTATCCCATGGCGCACCCGTCGCGCCGGGGGTCGGAGCCGCCGTAATATCGTAGCGGGTCGTTCTGCCGCCAGATGCCCTGGTAGCCACCGAAGGCGCCGACGTTCGGGCGGATGCGGTGGCCCAGGTAGGCGAGTTTCAACTTCGTGTCATCGGGGATACCTCGCTCGAAGCCGACGGTGCCGCAGCCGACCATTTTGGAGCCGGTGGGGGTGGAACTCTCCGTGTGTTCGACGCGCGGCTGCTCGCCCGCCTGCTGGGGGGACATACCGAAATCAACCAGGTTCATCAAGACCTGCGACTGGCCCTGGGGCTGAAAGTCGCCGCCCATGACGCCGTAGGAGAAGACCGGCCGGCCCGCCTTCGTGACGAACGCCGGGATGATCGTGTGGAAGGGGCGCTTGTGCGGCTCCAGCTTGTTGAGATGGCTCGGGTCGAGGGCGAAAAGCTGGCCGCGATTCTGGAGGCAGAAGCCCAGGCCGTCCGGGGCATAGCCGGAACCCCAGCCGTGAAAGATGCTCTGGATTAGCGAGATCATGTTGCCTTCGCTGTCGGCGGCAGTGAGATAGGTCGTGTCGGAGGAGCCTTTGAGCCGCCCACAGGCGACCTGCTGGGCGGCGCGGTTACGGTCGATGAGCTTGACCCGCTCGGCGGCGTATTCCTTCGAGATCAGCTCCCGCAGCGGGACCTTGGCGAAGTCCATGTCGGCGTAGTAGACGGCCCGGTCTTCGAAGGCCAGCTTCTTGGCCTCGATGAACAGGTGCAGATACTCGGCGGAATTGGGCGGCAGCGACTTGACGTCGAAGTGCTCCATCAGATTGAGGATTTGCAGGGTAGCGATTCCCTGGCCGTTGGGCGGTATCTCCCACACATCGTAACCCCGGTAATTCGTGCTGACAGGATCGACCCAGTCGGCTTTGTGATCGCGGAAGTCACGGAGGGAGAACTTCCCGCCTTGGGCCTGCGAGAACTTGACGATCCGCTCGGCCGGCTCGCCCTGATAGAACGCCTGCGGGCCTTCCTTGGCGAGGGTCTCGAAGACCGACGCGAGGCCCGGGTTCTTGAAGATCGTTCCGTAGGACACGGACTGGCCGTCCGGCAGATAGGTCGCCTTCAGACCCGGCCGGTCGGCACTCTTGGGGGATACCCACCCTCCGGCCACAAGGGACGACAGGGGAAAGCCGGCGCGGGCCGCCTCGATCACCGGCTCGCAGAGTCGCGCGAAGGGGAGCTTGCCGAAGCGTTGGTGCAGCGCTTCCCAACCGCTGACGCAACCCGGGACGCTCCACGATAAGGGGCTGTAGGCCGGGATTTCCTTTAGACCCAGCTCGAGCGCCTGTTGGAGGTTCCAATCATAGGGCGAGCGGCCGCTGGCGTTGAGGCCGAAGAGCTTCTGCTGCTTCTCGCTCCAGAGGATAGCGAAGAGGTCGCCGCCGGGCCCGCAGCTCATCGGCTCGACGAGACTGAGCATGGCGTTGGCCGTGATGGCCGCGTCGATCGCATTGCCGCCGGCCTTGAGGACATCGATGCCCGCCATGCTCGCCAAGGGTACGGCCGTACAGACCATGCCACGCCGGGCGACAACCGTCGAGCGGTTCTGATTCCGGCTCGACACCAGGCCGCGATTCAACGGCGGGGGACCGTCCGCCGCACGGCACGGCGCGGGCGACAAGACTCCCCCAATACCGGACAAGACAGTGGGCACAGCCCACCCTGCGGACTTCAAAAAGGTGCGTCGTTCCATGGGCTCTCCAATCATCTATTGCGGTGGTGCGCTCTGCGGCGGCGCCGGCGGGGGCAGTGGTGGCTCACGCCGCAACACTTCCTGCGGACGGTCCACGGTGAACTTGGCGCGGACCTTGTCCAGCATCTGGGCCTTCTTGTCCACGCGCCAGACCAGCAGGTTGATCGGCGGCCGGTGCCCGTCCTTGAAGACGACAATGATCCGCCCGAATCCGAGCACACGCTCGAGGAAATCACGCGTATCGATCTTCGTGCTGTAGTCTTCCCGGCCGATCTGTTCGCCGGCCTCGGCCGGTCCCGATTGGGTGTCCAGATTGTTCGGCGTGATCGCCACGTAGTAGAAAAGGCCCGTGAGCCAGGAGACGCCGACCGTCAGCGCGCCGATGACCGTAATCAGCAGATAGCCCATCCCGCTAATGGAGAAGGCCAAGTGGCCGAAGAGACCCAGGAAACCCGTCACCCAGCCCAACAGGTGCAGCCACAGCAGGACAAAGCCCGCGCAGGAGAAGACAATGATCAGCAGCTTGAGAGTGACGTTGTACTCTTCGACCAGGAAGTTGATGAGGAAGATCGTGAACCAGATGCCCCCGACAATCTTCGGGTCGATCCCGGCAAACAGGCTCCAGCCCGATTCGTGGAGGAACATCAGGACTGAGGCAAGCATGGCGGCCAGCATGGTCGGGACATAGAGGACCTTGGGCGTCCAGCCGAAAATCACGAGCCAGTCGTTCATGTCCGGATCGAGCCGCAGGGCCCTCTCGGTTTGCAGACGCGTCCGCAGGGTCTTGCGGGCGAGCAGCCACGCCACGACGCCGGCGACAGCGACGCCGAGGCCGATGTACACGGCGATCATCGCGTTGGAGGTCCACCATCCTGGCTCTTGCACGGTCGGTTCCATCTTGACGACTCCCAATCAAACGCCTTTCCGGTTCGGTTCTTCGCGTTGCCACGCGTGTGGTCGCATTGTAGCACGCCGGCGCGTGCAAGGCCAGAAGATGGTTGTTTTTCGGCCAGCCGTGGGCGGGGCGCAATGAGAGTAGCCTGCGAGAGAGGACCGGCTGGAGGAGAGAATCCTGGGCGTGTGTCGTCAGCTCCAACCGGACGTCGGCCAGATCCAGGGTGTGCTTATCGGCAAACGTCAGCGACGGCGTCACCACCTCGTAGCCCTCGCGCAGGTCCCGCGTGTGCAGCTCCCAGAAGCGGATCTCCCCTCGGACCATCCGCGCCTGTGCGGGATCGCACGCGGCCTGGGGGAGGAGGACGGTCCGCAGGTTCCGCAGGAGCTGGGCGGTACGGTCGAGCTCCCGGCGTTTGAAGTCCGGCTCCGTTTGCCGGCGGACGAGCCACTGCATGTCTTGGGCCAGATTCTCATGCCCGATGATGACGGCTGCCTGGATGACGGCCGCTCCTGCCCCCAAACGCGCTTTGGATGGGCCCGGCCCGGCGTTGACGAAAGGTGTGCGACGCGGGATAATTGAGGTTGTCCGGTGTGTGTCCAAATGATTCTTCGGTAGGGGTGCAACGCATCATGCAATCGATTGCGAGCTCCAGGAGGATATTCAGCCTTCTCTTATCGGTGATCCTGTCGATCTCTGCCCTGCGGGCGGCGGAGCGGCCGAACCTCTTGTTCATCTACACGGATGACCAGCGTTACGACGCGGTGTCTGTCGTCCAGAAAGAGCAGGGCGAGCGGGGGCGGTTCCCGTGGTTTCAGACGCCCCATATGGACCGTTTGGCAGCCGAGGGCGTACGCTTTCGCAATGCCTTCGTCGTGTGCTCGCTCTGTGCGCCCAGCCGGGCGGTCAATCTGACGGGGCGGTACAATCACTTTAACGGCATCGCCTCGAATTTCCGGCCGTTCCCCGTCGACAACGTCACGCACGCGTCACTGTTGCGGGCGGCGGGCTACACAACCGCCTACGTCGGCAAATGGCACATGGACAGCCAGCGGGAGCGGCCCGGCTTCGACCATCACTACTCTTTCATCGCCCATGCCCGCTACTGGGACCCTATCTTCGTTGTGGACGGCAAGGACACGCCGACCAAGGGCTGGATTGATGACATCTCCACGGACTACGCCATTGAGTTCATGAAGAATCAGAAGGGCAGCGCCAAGCCGTGGTTGCTGGTAGTTGGTTTCAAATCGCCCCACGGACCAACCGAGCCCCCGGAGCGAGCGAAGGAACGTTTCGCGGGCGAGCAGGCCCGTGGCGTGCCGAATCTGAACACGCCGGTGCCTTATCTGGGCTCCGGGACCGGGCGCCGAGCGACGGATCCCTCGTCGGCAACCGTGCCTGTGAATCTCAACTACTTCCGCTGCATCCGCGGCGCGGATGATTGCCTGGGGCGATTGCTCGATGCTCTCGATGAGCTGGGTTTCGCGAAGAACACCATCGTCATCTACACGAGCGACAACGGATACTACCTGGGCGAGCACGGCCTGGGCGACAAGCGCAGCGCCTACGACGAGAGCCTGCGCGTTCCGTTGCTCGTCCGCCATCCGACCCTGGGCGCCAAGGCACGCGGGCGGGTGGTTGATGAGATGGTGCTGAACCTCGACTTAGCCCAGACGCTACTGGATTTCGCCGGCGTACGGGCCTCGAACCCGATGCAGGGCCGCAGTTGGCGTCCGCTGCTGACGGGCCAGAGCGTCGCCTGGCGGCAATCCTGGTTCTATGAGTACTTCGCCGAGAACCAGAAGAACTCGCGGGCGCCGGATATCACCGCCGTGCGGACCACCGATGCCAAGCTCATCCGATACCCGGGTCACGACGACTGGACGGAACTGTTCGATCTCGCCCGCGACCCGTACGAAACGGCCAATCTGTACCGGGACCCGGCCCATGTGGCCTTGCGTGCGAGACTGGAGGCGGAACATGACCGGCTGGCGAATGAGGTCGGCTACCGTGTGCCCGAATACGTGGACCGGCCCCCCTGGTGGGGTAAGCCGAATGGGCCGGACGCCCAGCCGGAGGCGACGCCGAGTCTTCGGCTGCACTTTGATTTCGCGAAGCTGGAAGGGGATCAGATTCCGGATCTCAGCGGTTTTGGCAATCAAGGTCAATTGCACAATGCCGCGCGGGTCGAGGGACGCGGTCGGCAAGTCCTTCGCTTGCAGGGTGACGGCTACGTCGAAGTGCCCAAATCGGCATCCCTCGACCCGACCGACAGTGCGTGGACGGCGGAGGTCACTTTCAAACCAGAGAAGCCCGACGGCATGATCCTGGCCCGGGGCGGTAAGTCACAGGGGTATGCTCTTTGGCTGCGACAAGGTCATCCCGCCTTTACGGTGACGATCAACAATAAGCCGATCACAGTTGAGGCAAAGGAGGTGGTGAGCGACTGGGCGACGATCATCGGTACGATCACGTCCGGTCAAACGACGACTCTCCAGATCGATGGGCGGCTTGTGGCCAACGCCGCGCTGCCGGGATTCATCGGGCGCGACCCGAGCGACATCATGCAGATCGGCGCCGACTTGGGCAGTCCGGTGGTTGAGCCGGTGCCGCCGAAGTTCACGGGATGGGTCGAGCAGGTACGCCTTTTCAAGGGCGAGTGGAAACCCTGATCGGGAGGAATCATGAAGACGTGGACCATTTACCTGTTGGCGGTGTTGTCCTCTTGGCAGGCGATGAATCCCGTTGCTGCGACACCAGGCCGTCCGAACATTCTCCTGATCACCGCCGACGATCTGGGCAACCAGCTTTCGTGCTACGGCGAGAAACGCATTCAGACGCCGCACCTCGACGGGCTCGCGGCAGAAGGCGTGCGCTTTGCCAATGCTTACGTCGCCCAGTCATCGTGCAGTTCCTCGCGGGCGGCCCTGCTCACAGGCCGCTGGCCCCATCAGAATGGGCAGTACGGTCTTGCGCACCTGGGCTTTCGCATGCATTCCGGACAAAAGAATCTCCCCGCGCTGCTCAAGGCAGCGGGCTACCGCACGGGGATCATCGGCAAGCTGCACGTCCAGCCGGCCGCGGAATACCCTTTTGACTGGATGCCCGCTAAAGAGAAGATGGCCGCGGGTCCGACCCGCAACGTTCGTTGGGTGGCCGCCCAGAGCCGGCAGTTCTTCGCGGACGCAAAGAAGTCCGGGCAACCGTTTTTCTACTATGTCAACTACTTCGATCCGCACGGTCCGTATACCCCAAACATCAGCCAAGTAGGGGGCCTTCCCGAGAGGCCGTTGTCCGCCGACGATGTTGAGCCGTTGCCTCTGGGGGCAAAGACGCCCGAAGCGAGGAGGCAGGTCACCGCCATTATCTACAACACGATCCTCCGCGTGGACGCGGGGGTCGGACTGCTTCTGGATGAACTGAAGACGGCCGGATTTGCGGAGAACACCGTTGTCATTTTCGTGGGCGACAACGGCGCAACGGTGCGGCATGGCAAGACGACCAGTTATGAGCCGGGTGTGCGCGTGCCGTTAATGATCCGCTGGCCGGGGACAGCCAAGGCCGGCGAGGTGCGCGGTGAGCTGGTGTCCACCATCGACATCCTGCCGACGGTGCTCGCGGCGGCGGGGGTGAGCGTGCCTCCGGAAGTGGAAGGTCGCTCGTTGACGGCGCTATGGGGCGGCGCTTCGACGCCGTGGCGCGAGTTTCTGTTCACCGAGATGACGTTCCACCAGCCCAACCAGTTCGCGCCCCAGCGGACGGTGCGCGACGGCCGCTACAAACTTCTGCTCAACCTGGCCCCGCGAGCGGATCAGGCCCAGGTCGAGTTGTTCGATTTGCGGAACGACCCCGAAGAGAGCAGGAACCTTGCCGACGATCAGGGACTGTCCTCGACGCGATCTCGCCTCGAACGAGCGTTGCGCGAGTGGCGCGAGCGAACAGGTGACCCGCTGCTTGATCCGGCGCGGCTGGAGCGATGGAAGAAGGTGGCGGAAGAATGGAAGCAATCAGCCCCGCGGCTGAAGGGGGGCGACTATGCCGATGTGGCCCTGGTGCCACCGGGGGGCCTCGAACTGCTCAAGTGAGGAGAACCACCTCGTAGGGTGCGTATCACGTACCGCCTTTTTGTACGGTGGAATGGTGCGTGGTACGCACCCTACGGCTAAGGTAAGGAGAATCGAGTTATGAGAGCAATGTGGTACATTGTGTGTGCGTGCCTAGGTGTCCTGTGCGGAGTTTCGCGAAGCGCCGAAAAGCCCAACATCCTGTTCCTGCTGTCGGACGATCACAGCTATCCGTACCTGGGCTGCTATGGGAACGAGGATGTCCGGACGCCGAACCTGGACCGGCTGGCCTCCCAGGGCCTGCGGTTCGACCGGATGTTCGTGGGCTGTCCGCAATGTGTCCCCTCTCGGGCGTGCCTGATGACAGGCCGTTCCGCCGTGGCGGTCCGCATGGTGCGGTTCACATCCCCGCTGCCGGCGGAGGTGCCCGGGCTACCGGATTTGCTGCGCGACAAGGGCGGGTATTTCACCGGCGTGGCCGGACGCACGTACCACTTGGACGGTCCGCCGACGGGCGGGCAACGAGGGGCGGCGGTGATTGGCGGAACCCTGGACCGCTATGACCTGCGCCGGTTCGCGGACCGCGTGGACTATGTCGAGCAACCCGGCGCTATGCGGGACTTTGCCGCCAAGCTGGCCCGATTCCTCGATGCGGCTCCGAAGGGAAAGCCGTGGTTCTTCTGGCTGGGCTTCAGCGATCCGCATCATGTGTGGGACACGCAAGGTCCCCGGGGAGTCCCTGACCCTGCCAAGTTGACGCTGCCGGGACATTTGCCGGACTTGCCTGGGGTGCGCAGCGATCTGGCCCGCTACATCGCCGAAGTGGAGCATCTTGACGGCGACGTGCAGTCCGTGCTCGATATGCTGGAGAAGCGAGGTTTAGCCAACAACACCGTCGTCGTCTTCATGGGCGACAATGGCATGGCCCTGCCCCACGGGAAAGGGGCCCTGACCGATCCCGGTATCAACGTGCCTCTGCTGGTACGCTGGCCCGGCGTTGTCCGGCCCGGCACGGTCACACGCACGCTGGTCTCCGGGGAGGATTTTGCCCCGACCATGCTGGAGATCACCGGCGTTGCCCCGCTCAAAGAGATGAGCGGCGTCAGCTACCTGAAGCTGCTGCGTGGCGAAGCGTTCGAAGGACGCAAGTACATCTTTGCCGAGCGCGGTCCGCACGGCGGCGACGGCGGCATGAAGCCCGACATCCTGGCCTCCACCTTTGATCTGGCTCGCTGCGTTCGCTCGGGGAACTTCAAGCTCATCTACAATTGCACGCCGCACCAGGCCGTCGCACCGGTGGACAGTCAGCAAGATCCCGGCTGGCAGCAGATGAAAGCCGCCTTTGCCGCGGGCAAGCTGGCCCCGGAATTCGTGCGGGCCTACTTCACCACGCCGCGTTCCACCTACGAACTCTATGATCTTGAGGCAGACCCCAGCGAACTTACGAACCTCGCCGGTAACAAGAAGTATTCCCAGGTCGAGCGTGAGCTCAAGGAGGCCCTCACGGAGAGGATGGTCCTTGACTGGGACTTTCTGCCGACACCGCTGCGCTGATGTCTCGACCGGCTGCAAGAAGGGGAAAGTGAAACAGTGATGAACCGCACAGCACTATTCGTCGGCAGTATCGTCGCTCTGTTGCTGGCTCCGCTGCCGGCGGCGCACGGCACCGATCTGGGGGGAATCGTGGTCAGGCTGGAGGGCTACCAGGGGCCTGCGACCATCCTGGCGCAGCCGCTGGAGAAGTTCAAAATCCAAATCGCGGTAGACCCCAAGACTGAGACCAAGCCGCTCGTGCTGCGCGTCGAGTTGCCCAAAAGTGGACCTCGTGCCTGGCCGGCGGCCGATGTCGAAGTGCGCGACGCCCAGGGGCAGGTGGTGCTGGTACGCCGCAGCGGTATCGAGTGGTCCACCCTGCTGATCCCGGTGCCCGCCGTCGCGGGCGTCTATTTCGTCCAGGCCGTCCCTTCGGTAAGCGGGCAACCATCGCTGCCGTCCGACCAGGAGCGTGTGCTGACGGACAATGCCACCGGCCTGCGCCTGAGCGTCGCAAAGTGGTACGATGGGCGCAAGGCCGCCCTCAGCCTTCGGTTCGATGACTCCCATCCCACGCACCTGACCAAGGCCATACCGATTCTCCGCGAATATGGCTTTCGGGGCACCTTTATGATCAATCCCGGCGTCGATGAGCCTGGCAGCCGGCGCCGCTCGGACTTTCAGACGCATCGTGCGGAGTGGGAGGCGGCGGCGCGGGCCGGGGATCAGGAGTTCGCCAATCATTCCGCCCACCATCGCGGGGCCACGGGCGATGCCGACATGGAGGCGGAAATCGGCGCAGCCGCTCAGGCCATCTGGAGCCTGACGCCCGGCAGGAGCAAGCTCCTGGCCCTCAACCTCGGAGGCGGTACGCAGTGGGAAACGACCCACACGCTGCGCTACTACCTCGACAAGTATCACCAGTTCGACACCTCGGGCTCCCTGGGCATGGACGATGTGTACGGCCGTCGCGTCGCCGCCTTTCGGGAGCATGTCGAGGCCCACCTTGAACGGGGCCTCTGGTGCCGCGTTCATTTTCATTACATCGGTGACGGTCTCAGCAGCAGCGAGGCGAACTTCCGTGCCGCCGTGGACCTCGCGAAGGAGTACCAGTCGAACCTCTGGATCGCCGGCATGGCGGACATCCACAGGTATCAAACGGAACGCAGTGCTTCGAAGCTGACGCTACGGCGGTCCGATTTCCAGCGTCTTACGTTTCAGTTCACCTGCCTGACGGACGCGGCACTCTACGACCAGCCGCTGACCCTTGAAGTCGCGTACCCACCGTCGTTGGATGTTAGCCGGATCAAGGTCAAGGATGCACAAGGCAAAGCGATTTCCCTGCGTGCGGCTCGGGCGGACGGCGCACCCGTGCTGCGCTTCGATGTATCGCCGCATGAGGCTGTTTATTCCATCGAGATGACTCCATGAGCAAAGACCGGATGATAAAACCAAAGCTCCTCCTCGCCAGCTTTCTCGTGCCGCTGGCCATCCTGCAGACGGCTGGTGCTGCCGCACCCGTGAAACCCAACATCGTCTTCATCATGGCCGACGACCTCGGCTGGCGGGATCTGGGCTGCTTTGGCAGCCGGTTCCACCAGACGCCCAACCTCGACCGACTCGCGGCGCGTGGCGTGCGGTTCACGCAGGCCTACGCGGCGAATCCGCTGTGCTCGCCGACGCGCAGCAGTGTGCTCACGGGCTTATGGCCGGCGCGCACGGGCATTACCGCCCCGGCGTGCCACCTGCCGCAGGTCGTTCTGGAAAAGCAACTCGTGCCGGGCAATCCGAACATGCGCGTGCTCGTCGCCAACAGTGTCACGCGGTTGAAGACGGACTACGTCACGCTGCCGGAGGTTCTACGCGAGGCGGGGTATCGCACGGGGCATTTCGGCAAGTGGCATCTGGGCGCGGAGCCGTATTCGGCGCTGCAGCACGGCTTCGAGGCGGATTGGCCGCACTGGGCGGGACCGGGACCCGCGGGCAGCTACGTTGCGCCGTGGAGATTCCCTGCTGCGCTCAAGGTTGAGAGCAAGCCTGGCGAGCACATCGAGGACACCGTGTCGGCGCGCGTCGTGGATTTCATCCGGAAAAACCGGGATCGTCCATTCTATGTGAATTATTGGCCGTTCAGCGTCCATGCGCCTTACGACGCGAAGGACGAGCTTGTGGCGAAGTACCGTAAACGCGTCGATCCCAAGAATCAACAGCGCAATCCGGTTTATGGCGCGATGGTCGAGAGCCTCGACGACGGGGTGGGCCGCGTGCTCGCGGCACTGGAGGAGTGTGGCCTCACCGAACGGACCATCGTCGTCTTCTTCTCCGACAATGGCGGTGTGAGTTGGGGCGGCCCGGGCGGCACCGTGGAACACAAGAGCACGCGTTTTCAGGCCGACATGAGCGTGCCCCCCACGAGCAACCTCCCGTTGCGCAACGGCAAAGCCAGCCTGTATGAAGGGGGCGTCCGCGAGCCCTGCATTGTCGTATGGCCGGGCGTGACTAAACCCGGCACGACGAACGACACCATGATTCAGAGCATTGACTGGATGCCCACGCTGCTTGACATGGCTGGCGTGCCGATGCCAGCCAGCGCCAAGCCCGACGGCGTGAGCTTCACGCCGGTGCTCAAGGGCGAAATGCTCGCGCGCGACACCCTCTACTGGCATTTTCCCCACGACACGCCCGCGAGCGGCCAGCATCCCGGGACGAGTGTGCGGCGGGGCGACTGGAAACTCATCCGCCTCTTCGCCCAGAACGATGACGGTACCGATCAATTCGAGCTCTATAACCTGCGCGACGATCTCGGCGAAACGAGGAATCGCGTCGCCGAGGAGCCGGAGCGTGTTCGTGAGCTCAATGCGCTCATCACGAAGTTCCTCGCCGACACCGGAGCCGCGATTCCCGTGCGCAATCCAAACTATAGGCCCGGTGCTGCCCAAAAACCCGCCGCCCAAGCTACGGCGTCTGTCGATGCCCTCCAAGGCTGGAAGGCCCGCCAATGCGAGGCCACCGTTCAGAATGGCATCGTCACCCTGGCAGGTAAAGGGGATGCACCCTTCCTCGGTGTCGGCGCGGGAGTGAGCGGCCCCGCCGTCGTCAGACTCCGCGCACACGCCGCGAATGGTGGCACTGGCAAGATTGAATGGATCCCGCCCGGGAGCAGTCAGACCGATGCGCAGAGTATACCCTTCGCATTGTCGGCCGGCATGTGGCAGGAAGTCACTTTGAAGATTCCGGCCACAGGCCCCTTGGGTATCCTCCGCGTCTACCTTCCCGCGCAAAGGCAAACGGTGGACATGGACTGGATTCAACTCGACGCCGGCGGCAAATCGAAGCGGTGGGGGTTTTGACGGAACGGGCAAGCAGGTACGTTGGAGAGAGTATGGCACGATGGATACTCGTCGCGGTTGTTCTGGCTCCGTTGGCCTCAGTCCAGGCCGAGGCGACCACCAGGCCCAATATCATTCTCGCCATGGCCGATGACATGGGGTGGGGCGATCCGGGCTTCAATGGGAACCGGATCATCAAGACGCCCCATCTGGACGAGATGGCCCAGGCCGGTCTGGTCTTCACGCGGTTCTATTCCGGTGCGCCGGTGTGCTCGCCCACGCGGGGCAGTTGCCTGACGGGCCGTCATCCTTATCGTTACGGCATCTGGACGGCCAATGCGGGGCACCTGCGAAAAGAGGAGATAAGCCTCGCGGAGGCCCTCAAGACACAGGGCTACGCCACGGGCCATTTCGGCAAGTGGCATTTGGGCACGCTCGACCCGGCCCACTCGGGCAAAGGCGCAGCGCGCAACCCCGTGCGGAATTACCTCACCCCGGGTATGACGGGTTTCGACGAGTGGTTTTCGACCGAGTTCGCGGTGCGCACCTGGGACCCGATGAAAGACGATCGTGGGAATCCTTACTATCACAACGGCACGATCGAGACCGAGAACACCGAGGGGTGCGATTCGCGGGTGCTGATGGATCGGGCTCTCGCGTTCATCCGCCAAGCAGCGGGCGAGAAGAAGCCGTTCCTCGCGGTGATCTGGTTCCACGCACCCCACGAGCCGGTCGCGGCCGGACCTGAATTCCGCCAAATGTACGCAAGGCGGGACCCGGGCGAGCAGAACTACTACGGGGCCATCACGGCGCTGGACGTTCAGATGGGACGGCTCCGCCGGGAACTGCGCGCCCTGGGCATCGCCGACAATACGATGCTCTGGTTCACCAGCGACAACGGGCCGGAGGGTGAAACGGGCGACAAAGGCACGACCCGCGGGTCGGCCGGACCATTGCGCGGGCGGAAGCGCAGCCTGTGGGAAGGCGGCGTCCGGGTGCCGGGATTACTCGAATGGCCGGCCCGAATCAAGGCCGGCACCACCACCGCGATCCCATGCAGCACGCTCGATTACTTCCCGACCACACTCGAGATCATGGGCTTCAACTTGAAGGGCCAGACCGAGCCGCTGGACGGCGTCAGCCTGGTTCCTCTCTTCGCGGGCAGCATGCACGAGCGGCCTGCCCCCCTTCCCTTTGAGACGCTGGGCGGGGCGGGGACCAACGCTTCACGCGGTTCGCCACGGATGGCGCTGGTGGACAATCGCTACAAGCTACTGACCGACATGGACGACGGGGACAGCGAAGACCTACTCTTTGACCTGCTGCGCGATCCGAGCGAGACAACGAATCTCGCGGCGCAACGACCCGAGATCGTCAGGTCGATGAAGGCGAAGCTGGCGGATTTTCGTGCGTCGTGCAAACGCAGCCTCGCGGGCAAGGACTACACCGCGCCCTTCACGCCGGACAAAGACGACCTTCATCCCAGCGAGCGGGGCGCCGTGCCTAAGAAACGCGGCACCGGTGCTGGAGGACGAGCAGGACGTCTATCTCCTGAACGGATGAACAACCCATGACGAATTGCACCTTCACCACTCTGTTGCTGATTTCTCTGTTCGGACCACACGCCGCCGCTGGCAGATCCGAGCGTCCCAATATCCTCCTGATCCTGGCGGACGACCTCGGCTGGTCCGACCTGGGCTGCTATGGCGGGGAGATGCGAACACCCAATCTGGACTCCCTGGCGCAGGGCGGCTTGCGTTTCACTCAGTTCTATAACTCGGCCCGTTGCAGTCCGACTCGTGCGGCTATTCTTACGGGCCTGCATCCGCACCAAGCCGGGTTCCCGAACCTCTCCGGCGTGCTGCCGACCCACTGTGTGACGATCCCTGAGGCGCTCAAACCGGCGGGCTATCGCTGCTACATGGTGGGCAAATGGCACCTGAGCCGCCAGAGCGCACCCACGCAACGCGGCTTCGACGAGTTCTACGGCATGCTCGGCGGCTACAACACCTGCTGGAAGGAAGACCCTTTCTACACCCGCCTGCCGGAAGGCCACACGAAGCGAGCGTACGCACCGGGCGAGTTCTACTCGACCGACGTGTTCGGTGATTATGCGCTGGATTTCCTGGAGGACGGCCGGAAGAGTGGCCGGCCGTGGTTTCTTTACCTGGCCTTCAATGCGGCCCATTTCCCCTTGCATGCGTGGGAAGAGGATGTCGCCAAGTACGAGAGACTGTACGCCCAGGGCTGGGACAAGATTCGCGAGGAACGTCTGGCCCGCCAGAAAGAACTGGGGTTGGTGACAAAGGACCTGACGCTCACGCCGCGCAGCGACATTCCTGCCAACCAGTTCAACGTGAAAACCGGCTGGGCGGACCAAGACAATCCTGCCTGGGACTCGTTGCCCGCCGACCGGCGCGCCGACCTGGCCCGACGGATGGCCGTATATGCGGCGATGGTGGACCGCATGGACCAGGTCATCGGCCGCGTGGTGGTGCGGCTCAAGGAAACCGGCCAGTTCGACAACACCGTCATCTTCTTCCTCAGCGACAACGGCGCGTGCGCCGAGTGGGACCCGTGGGGCTTCGACGAGACCAGCGGGCCGAAGAACATCCTGCACACCGGTGATGACCTGAAGAAGATCGGCGGGCCGAACAGCTATGTCAGCTATGGCAGTGCCTGGGCGAACGCCTGCAACACGCCGTTTCGTCTCTACAAGCACTATGGTCATGAGGGCGGCATCAATACGCCGCTCATTGTGCATTGGCCCGCGGGACTTGGGACGAAAGCCGGGGCGATCACACGCGAGGCAGGGCACATTACCGACTTCCTGCCGACGATACTGGAGTCGGCAGGGGCGTCCTACCCGCAAGAGCGTGACGGTCGGAGAGTGCTCCCCCCGGAAGGCGTAAGCCTGATGCCGGTGCTCAAGGGTGGGCACTTGTCCCCACGTCAGATCTTCATGGAGCACGAAGGCAACCGTGCGGTGCGCGAAGGCCGGTGGAAACTCGTCGCTCTGAAGGATAAGCCTTGGGAACTCTATGACCTTGAGACAGACCCGACGGAAATGAACAACCTAGCCGCCGGCCAGACGGACCTTGTTGCCCGTCTGGCCCAAGCCTGGGAGGCTTGGGCGGATCGCTGTTCCGTACGCGGCCCATCGTCGCGTTCACCACAGATCGCAAACAAGCCTCTGACGATCACATGCGAGGTGAGGCCGCCGTCGCGCGACGGCGTCATTCTGGCCCAGGGCGGCAATCAACAGGGGTATGCGCTCTGGCTGCGGGATGGTCAACTCTATTTCGGCGTGCGGACCAATGGAACGCTCACATCGATTGCGACCCAAGAAATGCCTGCCGGTCGCGCCGCCATCACAGCCAAGCTGAATCGTGACGGCGTGATGCAGCTTCTCGTCAATGGACGAATCAAGGTCGAAGGAAAAGCGTCTGGTCTAATCCCGGCACAGCCGGTGGATGAGCTCAGTATTGGCCAGGATGCGCGCACGGCCGTGGGTGATTACGTTGCTCCCTTCCCGTTGCGTGGCAAAGTCGAGAACGTCCGGGTCATCACGGAATAGGAAGATCATGAAACGGTTCATCTGCGTCACTGCATTGGCTACCCTGATCCCCGCAACGTCTTTGTTGGCGCAACATGGCGTGATCCGGGAATACGCGGCGTTGGCTCCCCGGCCCGACGCGGTCGCCCTCCAGCCCTTGTTCGATGCCCCTCTGACCGACGCCAGCGTTTGCGCGGGGCCCGACGGATCGTACTATCTGACCGGCTCATCCGTCCTCGACGGCGTCACAGTCCCGGCAACGAAAGTAGACATCTGGCGCTCGACAGACCTGCGCGGCTGGCGGAAGTTGCGCACGCTGGACTTTGGCACAGCGCGATTCCTGGCGCCGGAGATCCACTGGCTCCAGGGGACGTTCTGGCTGACCCTGGGCCACGCGGGCGGCGGAACGGAACTGGTGCGGTTCGAGACTGCCGACCTTGCCGCGAGCGGGTTCGCACGGAAGCAGATCACGACCCAAGGCGCGGACCCCTCGCTATTCCTCGACGAGGATGACCGGTTCCACTGGGTAATGGGAGGGGGGGAGATCGCCCCCATGAAGGCGAGTCCGCTCGACGGACTGGTTGCCGAGCCACGGACAATCCCGGTACGGGTGGCCGGGGGCGATTCGCAGCAGGCGGTTGTGCACCGGCGGGGCGCGCACCTGGCGAAGATCGAGGGCAAGTACCATCTGTTCGTCACCGGGCGGCTGATGCGCGGTGGGCTCGGTCGAACCGGACTTGCGGAAGGGGTGGATGACGTCCTGGTCGCCGCCTCGGAGAAGCCGGACAGCGGATACAGCGACTTCTATGTGGCGTTCCCCAACGCGGGTCAAACCACGTTGTTCCGCGACTTGGCCGGAAATCTCTGGGCGACGTTCTCCGGGGCCGATCCGCGGGCGATCCCCGCGGGCCGGCCCGGCGCGTTCCGGGTCGAACAGGTGCCGGCGACCGAGCCGCGCTGGCCGATCGGCTTCAATGGCCTGGAAAAACCACAGCGATTTCCCTTCGGGCTGATGCTCCGCCCGGATACCTCGTTGATCTACGAGCGCGGGATGGGCTTCACCCGGGCCGTGCCGCTGGATCAGGTCCCCGGCCAGCGGGCGGACGTGCCCTGGATCCGGGACACGTTCATCATGGTTGGTCGCGATGGGAACTACTATCTCACGGGCACCTCCGGCAATATGGACGGCATCAACCTGTGGAAATCGGCCGACCTGAAACACCTCGAGTTTGTCAGACAGGTCTGGACGCCCGAGGGCGATCCGTCGAGGTGGTACAACAACGTGCCGAACCGTCTCTTCTGGGCGCCGGAGTTGCACTATATCAACGGCACCTACTGGATCGCCTTCTGCATCAATGCCGGCAAGCTCGGCAAGAACGGCCTGCTCAAGAGCACCAGCGGGCGGGCCGAGGGACCTTACGAACTCGCCTTTCCGGAGAACCGCGGTGTGGACGAGAGAATCGACGCCTCGCTGTTTCAGGACACCGATGGCAGCGTCTACTACGTTTGGCAGGATGGTATGATCCGCAAGCTCAACCCCGCCATGAACGGGTTCGACGGCGCGGTACAGAAGATCGTTCCGATCGACGGACAGCGTGTCGGCTACGAAGGGGCTACCCTGGTGAAGATCGGTTCCTGGTACGTGCTGACGGCGGCGGAATGGAACGGCGGCAGCAACCGTGCCGACGGCACTTACGACATGATGTACTCCTGCTCGAAAAGCCTGCTGGGTCCCTACCAACCACGCCGTGTGGCGGTCCCGCACGCAGGCCACGGCGCGCTATTCCGCGACAAATCAGGTCGTTGGAATGCGGCGCTGTTCGGCAACGACCGCACGGCCCCGTTTCGCGCCATGCCGGGCTTTGTCCCAGTCGAGACCAGCGACACGGGCGATGATTTGCTCATTCGTCCCGCCCAGGGCGAGCCCGAAACCGCGCAGGGACCTGTCATCCGGCGGGGGGATTGGATTGTCACGGGCGTGGAGACAGTGCAGGGGCAGCACATCCTCCTCAACGGCAATCTGATTCTTGAGCCGAACGCCGTCCTCACACTCGAAGACTGCCGGCTGGAGATCGTAGGCACCCGGTCCCGCGAGCATCTCGTGGACTGGCGGGGCGGCCGGCTCGTCACCCGGCGTTCCACGCTCGGGGGTTTCGTCCAAGAGGACGGCACGCCCATCCACACGGTGTTCCACCTCTACCAGGGCGAGTGGGAAGCCATGGACACGACCGTGCAATATTCCTACGGGATCAGCTTCCACTGGCAGGAGGGCCGCGGCGTTCTCAAGGGCACGCGGCTCAGGGCCGGCCTCCGACCTGATGCCATCATCTGTTCGGGCCGGGCCGACATCACCCTGATTGATTCCGACTTCCCCATTGGCCTCGGCGTCTATGTCCAGAAAGGCGGACGGACAGGACTCGATCTGCCGACCGGCAAGCCTCTCACTGCCGTCTACGACTCAAAGAACCTGACTCCCGGCGTCGAGTGGCGGCTGGACCTGAAGAACACCACCGTGGGAACCTGGTTCCTGTTCTTACGCAACATCGGGATGGAGAGCCCGCCCTGCGAGGTGACGCTGGGAGAATCGACCCGTCTGATCGTGTCTCTGCTCGGTCACAACCTGACCGGAGATCTGAATTTGTCCAACGATCTGGCGGAGCCGGTCAAACTGGGCAACCTCACGTTGCGCCGGGCCGACGAGTTCCCCGGCGTCTCCACGTGGGCGCTGTACTGCTCCGGTGACAAGACGGATCTGAAGGTGCGGGGAGCGACCCACATCTGCGAATTGATGCACAGCGGAGGCCGGCTTCATCTCGCGGGCACCGCCGGAAGAAGCGATCTGAGCATCGGCTGTACCACGCTTGAGCTATCCGGCTCGGCGGCCCTGACGCTGGAGCACGTACACCTCGGGCAGCGGTCGGCCAAGGCAAAGGATGCAGTCATTGGTGAGGTGAACGTGGTCGAAAACGCCACGCTGACGGGAACCGATGTCTCAGTTCGGGGCGTGCGGTTCCACACGCGCGACCAGGGCCGCATCGCGATCTCCGGTCTCGAGGAGAAGGGCAAGATCGAAATCCGCCAGGAAGGCGGGGCGATAGAATTGAAGCCAACGTCAAACCAGACAGGATCCGCCCCAAAGCAGGTCTGACAGATCGCTCAAATCGGGCGGAAGGAGGTTTCCATCGTGAACGGGACACGCAGGCAGTTCTTGAAGGCAGCCGTGGGCACGTGCGCGGCGGCGGGACAGTGGTCGCAATCGGCCTTGGGACAACCAGCTTCGGAGACGCGATCAAAGCCCAACATCGTTCTGTTCCTTGCCGACGACCAGGGCTACGGCGAGACGGGCTATCACGGGCATCCGCATGTCAAGACACCGGTACTCGACGAGATGGCGGCCAAGGGTCTGCAACTGGAGCGTTTCTATGCGGCGGCATGCGTATGCTCGCCCACCCGGACTGCTATCCTCACGGGTCGGCACCCGAATCGCTCCGGGGTCTTCGCTCCCAATTACTCCACGCGGCCCCAGGAGATCACGATCGCACAAATCCTCAAGGCGGCCGGCTATCGAACGGGGCATTTCGGCAAATGGCACGTCGGGGCGGTCAAGGCCGCCTCGCCGACAAACCCGGGCAGGATGGGCTTCGAGGAGTACCTCTCCCACGACAACTTCTTCGAACTAGACCCGCCGCTGAGCCACAACGGGGCCGATCCGGTTATTCACAAGGGCGAGAGCTCGATGATCGTCGCGGAGGCGGCCGGCGCGTTCGTGCGGAAGGTCCAACAGGAAGGCAAGCCCTTCTTCGTGTGCTTGTGGTTCGGCTCGCCGCATGGTCCGTATAGTGGACTGCCCGAAGATGTTGCGCTCTATGCCAAAGTAGAAAACGAGGAACAGAGGCACCGGTTCGCCGAGATCACGGCCATGGACCGGGCCATCGGCAAATTTCGCATGCTGCTGAAAGACCTTGGTATTGCGGACAACACGCTGCTGTGGTATTCGTCCGACAACGGCACGCCCATCCCCAAGAATCGCGATCCGCACAATGGCGGCTTTCGCGGTAACAAAGGCTCGCTTTATGAGGGCGGCCTCCGTGTGCCCGCCATCGTCGAATGGCCCACCATCATCCGGCAGCACCGTGTCTCAACCGTGCCGTGCGTCAGTTCGGACATCTTCCCGACTCTGCTTGATCTGGTAGGGCTCAAGTCATCCGACCCACAGCGGCCCATTGATGGCGTGAGTCTGCGACGACTGATCGTGGTAGATGCCATGCAGGAACGGCCGCAGCCCATCGGATTCTGGAAGTACTCCGCCGGCCCGGAACGGAAGAACGAGCGCTGGATGGACGCCGAGCTGACCCGAGGCACCACGCCCACGACACGTAACCCCGCCATCGACTTCCTCAACTTCAAACACCTGGTGGCGAAGACAGGCGATTTCGGCGGCGAGGCTGCCTGGACGACCGCCCGGTATAAGCTCCACATGAACAGCCAGAAGGGAAGGACCGAGACCGAGCTCTATGATCTGAGCGCCGACCCCGGCGAAGAGAACAACATTGCCTCCCGGCACCCCGCGATCGTGGATAAGATGACCGCCGAGCTGCATGCGTGGCAGCGGTCCGTCGAGCGGAGTCTCAGCGGAGCCGATTATTGAGAGTAATCTGAATGAAGGGAGCGCATATGAACAGGAAACAGCATTTCACACGTCGTGGTTTACTCAAATCCCTGCTTGCGGCCGGCGCGGCGCCGGGGTTCGTCCCTGCGCAGGTGCTGGGGGCTAAGGGCCGAACCGGTCCGTCGGGCAAGCTCACACTGGGCGTGATCGGCGTGGGGGCGCAGGGCCAGGGCGATATGCGGAACTTCCTGGCACAGAACGACGTGCGCGTCACGGCCCTCTGCGATGTGAACCGGCGGAATGTCGAGAGCGCCCGCAAGCACATCGCCACGGCCTATGGCAGCCCCGATGTCACGGTATTCAGCGATTTCCGGGAACTGAACGCGGACAAGTCCATCGATGCCGTACTGATGGCGCTACCGTTCCATTGGCACAGCCTTGCGGCTCTGGATGCCATCGGGCATGGTAAGCACATCTTCCACGAGAAGCCGATGGCGCTGTCGCTGGCAGAGGCGCAGCGGGTCCGTGCGGCGGTGCGCAAGACCGGCGTCGTGTTCCAGTTTGGTACGCAGCAGCGGTCGGACCTGCAGTTCCGTTGGGCCTGCGAACTGGCGTGCAACGGCCGGTTGGGCAAGATGAAGGAGATCCTGGTGACGGCGCCGGGAGGCGCCCAAGGGCCGCTCCTTCCGGAACAGCCGGTGCCCCAGTATGTGGATTGGGATCGGTGGGTCGGACCGGCGCCGATGACGACGTTCCACGAGGCCAAGCTCCAACGCCCCAACCACGAGAATATTACCAATTTCTCGCTGGGTATGATCGCCTGCTGGGGCATCCACCACCTGGATATCGCCCAGTGGGGCAATGGCACGGACGCCGCCGGGCCGCGCTCGGTCGAGGGGACGGGGGAGTTCCCCAAAGAGGGCAGTCTTGATGCCATTCTGAATTGGAGAGTGCGATTCGAGTTCGATGGCGCTACGCCTGTGACATTTGTCAGCGAGGGCACTCCCGGCTTCGAGCACGGCATACGCTTCGTGGGCGAATCTGCCTGGGTCCACGTCAAACGCGGCTCACTTCAGGCCTCCGAGGAAGGGTTCCTGCGCGACCCGCAGAACAAGTACGACACGATGCCGGTCAGGCTGACGATCAGCAAGGATCACACTCGCAATTTCATCGATGCGATCAAGCAGGGCACGCGTCCGATCTGCGACATTGAGACCGCCGTGCGTTCCGACACCTTGTGCCAATTGGCCCTGATCGCGGTCAAGCGAGGGCGAAAGCTCCGTTGGGACCCGCAGGCCGAGCGATTCATCGATGACGAGGCGGCCAATGCCATGCTTCAGCCCCGACCCTTCCGGGGCGACTGGAAACTGCCGGAAGTAAGCTGATCTCCTGGACTATGATTTGACAAAAGGTCGATGTAGCGTATGCTTCGCATGACAACCTGGAAAATGATCATGAATGCTAAGCTTATCATTCTCTTCGCTACTCTGATGGCCGTGCCGGCGGTACTCGGTGCCGCTGATGCCCCGTCATCGCGCCCCAACTTCCTGCTCATCATCGCGGACGACTTGTGCTGGCGCGACTTGGGGTTCACCGGCAACCGCGAGGTCCGCACGCCGAATATCGACCGGCTGCGCTCGGAGGGCATGTACCTGCAAGCCATGTTCACGCCGGCCACGACCTGCTCGCCCTCGCGCCACGCGCTGTATACCGGGCTCTATTGTGTCCGCGCGGGCGCTTACCCGAATCATACGCGGGCTTACGACGGCACCAAGAGCATGTTCATCCACTTGAAGGAGCGCGGATACCGCGTCGCGCTGCAAAACAAGACGCACGTCGGCCCGCCGGCGACGTTCCCCTACGAACACATCGCGGGTGCGGATGACCTGACACCAGCAAAGGCCTTTCTCACTCGGGACAAGACGCAGCCCTGGTTGTTCGTCTTTGCGTCCAACGATCCGCACGGACCCTGGACGCGCGGGCCCCAGGACCTTTACGACCCCGCCAAGCTAACGGTCCCGCCGTACCTGCACGACAACGCCATCACGCGCGAGCAACTGGCCGCCTATTACGCCGAGATCGCGAAGCTCGACGAGCAGGTGGGTGCGCTGATGACGTTGCTCGACGAAACGCAGCAGACCCGGAACACCATGGTGATATTCATCAGCGAGCAGGGCAGTTCGTTCCCCTACGGCGGCAAGTGGTCGGTCTACGACAATGGCATCCGCGTAGCGACCGTCGTGCGCTGGCCCGGCAGGGTGAAACCTGGGTCGTCAAGCGATGCGCTGGTGCAGTACGTGGACGTGCCGCCGACGTTCCTGGCGGCCGCCGGCGTGAACCCTGCGCAGATCGACACGGGCTGTCCAGACGCCAAGGGCAACCGCGGCTTCGACGGCCGGAGCTTTCTCGACGTGCTGCTCGGCAAGTCGGATCGCCTGCGGGACTACGTATTCTCGCAGCATACGACCGTTGGCATCATCGGCTATCAGGAGCCATATCCCATGCGGGCCGTGCGCGACACCCGCTATAAGCTGATCCGCAACCTTGCCCCGCAGAACACCTACAGCATCGGCGGCATCCACAAGGGCGAGCCGATCACCTCCTGGCAGGCCGATGCCGCCCAGGACCCGAAGCTGGCCGCACGGATTGATTGGCTGTTTCACCGGCCGGCGGAGGAGCTTTACGACCTCGAGACGGACCCGTACGAAATGAAAAGTCTCGCGGAGGAGCCGAAGTACGCACAGATCGAGGTCCGACTCGGCCGGCAGCTCGACGCCTGGATGGCCCAGCAGGGCGACAAGGGCATGGAGACGGAATTGAAGGCCACGTCCCGTCAAGGTAAAGGCGCCGAGGACCAAGCCCAGGACAAACCGGCGGCGAAAGCGAAGAAGAAAGCCAAAAAGAAATCTTCGTGATTTGACGAAGGTCGCCCGTGGTATATCTCGCATGACGATCTGGAGTGCGATCATGAGACGAAGAGCCTCTAATACAATGACGGTTTACGCCAGGGGCGCCGCTTCTTGTCATTCCCGCGCAAGCGGGAATCCAGTAGTACCGCGGCTTTCCTGGACCCCCGCCTGCGCGGGGGTGACAAAGAGGGGCGGGGCGTTCATTCGGTTGGAGGCTCTAAAAGTCGTTGTTCTCTTAGCCTGGTTGCTGACCTCATCGGCCGTGGCGCACGCCGCAGAGCCGCGCGAACGGAAACCAAATATCCTGGTCATCCTCGCCGACGACTTGGGCTACGCAGATGTCGGCTTCAATGGGTGCAAGGATATCCCCACGCCGAACCTCGACGCATTGGCCAAATCGGGGGTGCGTTGCACCAGCGGCTACGTGACGCATCCGTTTTGCAGCCCGACCCGCGCGGGGCTTCTCACCGGCCGATGCCAGCAGCGTTTCGGTCACGAGAACAACCCCGTCTGGCTGCCCGAGAGCACCGTGGCCGGACTGCCGGTGGCGCAGACGACACTGCCGCAGGTGCTGAAGACCGCGTGCTACACGACGGGTTGCGTCGGCAAGTGGCATCTCGGCGCGCATCCGCAGTTCCACCCGAACCGGCGTGGCTTCGACCAGTATTTCGGCCTGCTCGGCGGCGGGCACACGTACCTGCCCGGAGGCAAGGGCAGCGGCGAGTACCAGATCCCGATGGATCGGAACGGCCAGTCCGAGCCGCTCACAGAGTACCTCACGACCGTGCTCGGCCGCGAAGGGGCATCCTTTATCACGGATCACAAAGGTCAGCCATGGTTCCTCTACCTCGCTTTCAACGCCCCGCATACGCCGTTGCAGGCGACCGATCCGTTGCTGGAGCGCGTCAAGCATATCTCGGACCCAACCCGCCGCGGTTATGCCGCGCTGGTGGTCGGCCTCGATGATGCCGTCGGCGTCATGCTGAAGGCATTGAAGGAATCGGGCCAGATGGAAAACACGCTTGTGTTCTTCCTCAGCGACAACGGCGGACCCGTGAGCGTCACGCACAGCGACAACACGCCGCTGCGCGGCGCGAAGGGGCAGGTCTTCGAGGGCGGCATCCGCGTGCCCTTTGTCGTTTCCTGGTCCGGCCGACTGCCGCGAGGCAAGGATTACGGGCAGCCCGTGAGTTCGCTGGATGTATTCGCCACCGCGGCCGCACTGGCGGGCACGAAAGTCCCGGCCGGCCACGTGTTGGAAGGCACGAATCTCCTGCCTTATCTCATGGGCGAACGGACCGGCGCGCCGCATGAGCGGCTCTTCTGGCGCACGGGGGGCGGTGCGAAATTCGCCGTGCGCGAGGGCGACTGGAAACTGGTCGGCGGGGAGACGGGCGGGACGCAACTGTTCAATCTGGCAATCGACATCGGCGAGGACAAAGACCTTGCGGCTGCACAGCCCGAGGTGCTCGCGCGTCTGCGCCGGGCGTATGCCGATTGGAACAAAGACAATATCGCGCCGCTCTTCGAAAGCCCGCAAGCGAAACAGTCGAAGGCGCCGAAGAAGGCAAAGGGAAAGTAGCCTACGGAAAGAGCAGCATGAAGCAACACCTCCGCCGGATCATCATCCTGATCGTCGCTGGGACGGCAGCCGTCTCGATCGCGGTCGAAACGAGTTCTCGACCAGCTTTGCCGGAGCCGTACGCCGGCTCGGCCAGTTGTCGGCGATGCCACGAGCCATTTTATCAATTGTGGGCGCCGTCGCATCATGGCCTGGCGATGCAGCCGTATACGTTCGAATTCGCCCAGGCGAATCTGACGGTCCCGGAGGGGCCGGTCAAGATTGGCAAGCACGAATACGTCGCGTGTCTCGGGAAGGAGGAAGGGTGGGTCCTGGAGCGCGGGTCGGAGGGCGAGAAGCAACTCCGGATCGTCCACATCATGGGCGGCAAGAACGTCTACTACTTTCTGACACCGCTGGAACGCGGACGCTTGCAGACGCTGCCCGTGGCCTATGACGTGCGGACGAAGAAATGGTTCGACACGGCCGCCAGTGGCGTGCGACATTTCCCCCACGCGGGACCCGATGCGCCCGTGCACTGGACTGACCCGATGTACACGTTCAATACCTCATGCCACGGCTGCCATGTGAGCCAGTTGTCGACCAACTATGATCTGAAGACCGATACGTATCGCACTACGTGGGCCGAGCCAGGCATCAACTGTGAGGCTTGTCACGGACCGGCCCAGGAGCATGTCCGGGTCTGCGAGACCGCCCCCGCGAGCCAGGCTCCCCAAGACCTCAAGATCATCCGCACCAAGCCCTTCACGGCGGAGCAGACGAACTCGATGTGCGGCTCGTGCCATGCCAAATTGAGCCCCGTGAGCGTCTCCTTCAAGCCGGGCGACCGCTTCTTCGATCGGTTCGATCTGACGACCCTGGAACATCCGGACTTCTACCCGGATGGACGCGACCTGGGTGAGAATTACACGATGACCTCGTGGCGCATGAGTCCATGTGTCAAGAGCGGCAAGCTGGATTGCATGCACTGTCACACGTCCAGCGGGCGCTATCGATTTCAGGGCGACGAGAAACCCAACGCCGCGTGCCTGCCCTGTCATCACGAGAAGGTGGACAACGCCACCGCCCATACTCACCACCAAGTGGACAGCACGGGGAACCGCTGCATCGCCTGTCACATGCCCATAACCGAGTTCGCCCGCATGGCCCGCAGCGACCACTCGATGCGTCCCCCCACGCCGATTGCGACCCTCCAGTGCAAGTCCCCCAACGCCTGCAATCTCTGCCATAAGGACAAAGACCCGGCGTGGGCGGACCAACAGGTGCGCCAATGGCACAAGGAGGACTATCAGAAGCCCGTCCTGGAGGGAGCGGCTCTGGTGGACGCCGCCCGGCGGGGCGATTGGCGCCGGTTGGATGCGATCCTGGCCTATGTCGGCTCGAAGGATCGCGAGGAGATTGTCGCCGCATCGCTGGTCCGCTTGCTGCACGGTTGCGACTCGCGGACCAAATGGCCGGTCGTGATCAAAGCCCTCCAAGAGGATGCGTCGCCCCTGGTCCGCGCTGCGGCGGCCCAGACGCTGGAAGGCTACGTCACGGAGGAATCGCTGAAGGCGTTGGCCCACGCGACGGCGGACGACTATCTTCTGGTGCGGGTGCGAGCCGCGGGGGCACTGGCCGGTGTCCCGGCGGAGCAACTGCCGGGCGAGCATCGGGAAGCCGTCCGGCGCGCCACGGCGGAGTTGCTGGAGGCGCTGCGTACGCGGCCTGATGACTATGCGTCCCAATACAACCTGGGCAATTTCCACCTGCAGCGGGGGGATCAGGAACCGGCGTTGGCCTCGTTTCAGAATGCCCTCAAGCTACGGCCGGACTTCGTGCCGCCTTATGTCAACGTTGCGTTCGTCTACAACGCCAAGGGCGAGAACGACAAAGCGGAAGCCTCGTTCCGCAAGGCCATTGCCCTGGAGCCGAACAACCCGGTCATCTATCTGAATCTCGGGATGCTTCTTGCGGAGATGAAGCGTCTGGCAGAGGCGGAGCAGGCTCTGCGCAAGTGCCTGGCGCTCGATCCCAATGCCGCGGCCGCCGCGTACAATCTCGCCGTGATGCTGGCCCCGGACCGACCGTACGAATCGCTCCGCTGGTGTGAGCGAGCCTATAAGCTGCATCCTGAAGAAGGCAAGTACGGCTATACGTATGCCTTCTACCTGCATCAGCGGCGCGAGACGGAGGAGGCCGTGAAAGTCCTGAAGGAGATGGTCCGCCGCAATGTGCCGTACGCCGAAGCCTACGCGCTACTGGGCGAGATTCACCTTCAGCGGGGACAAGTAGACGAAGCCGTCGCCGTGTATCGGGCCGCCTGGGGCAATGGGAATCTGACACAGAGTGAAAGAGAGGGTTTCCGGGCGATGATACGCAGACTGGAACAAGGGTTCTAACCCCGCGCGCATTTCGGAGGATCTGAGAAATGTGTGATTCTGTTTCCGGGAAGGGCAGTCCACGGTGGCTGTTGCTGATCGCTCTTCCCATGGTTCTGGCGGGCTCAGCCCCCGGCGGCCATGGCGTGGTCGATACGTCGGCAAGCCCTCATGTCAAGTTTCGCAACGTCGAGATGGACGGCGTGCGGTGGACCGACGGTTTCTGGGAGGAACGGTTCGAGCTGTGCCGCGATGTCACCATCCCGGCCCTGATCCAAGTGATGCAAAAGCCGGATAACTCGGCCAGCTTCCAGTATCTCCGGATCGCAGCGGGACTGGCCGAGGGCGAATTCTCGGGCAACAATTGGAGCGACGGCGACTGCTACAAGCTGGTGGAGGCTATGGCGGCGATGTACCGCGTCACGCGCGATCCGCAGCTTGACCGCCAGATGGACGAATGGATTGAAGTCATCGGCAAAGCACAAGCCCCCGACGGCTATATCTCGACCCAGATGCAACTCACCGGCCGGCAGCGGTGGCAGGACCTGCATCACCATGAGTTATACAATATGGGGCATCTGCTCACGGCGGCGTGTGTCCATCATCGAGCTACGGGCAAGGACAACTTCCTGCGCATCGCGCGCAAGCTGGGCGATTATCTCTGCACGGTCTTTCTCCCTCGACCCAAGGAACTGGCCCACTTCGGGTTCAATCCCTCGAACATCATGGGCGCAGTGGAGTTGTACCGCACCACGGGCGAGCCCAGGTACCTCAAACTCGCGCAGACGTTTGTCGACATGCGCGGCTCCGCCCCCGGCGGCAGCGATCAGAATCAGGCCAAGGTGCCGTTGCGCAAGGAGCAGGAAGCAGTCGGGCACGCCGTGACGGCGGCCTATCTCTGGTGCGGTGCGGCCGATGTGTATGCCGAGACAGGCGAGCAGGCCCTGCGGGACGCACTCTCGCGGCTTTGGGAAGACGTCACCGAGCGAAAGATGTACATCACCGGCGGCACCGCCGCCTGGCACACGGGCGAGGCCGACCGGCGCTTGCTCAAACGCGGGCCGCGCGATTCGGTCCACGAGGCTTTCGGCGCACCTTACCAGTTGCCCAATCGCACGGCCTACAACGAGACCTGTGCCAATATTGCTCATGCCATGTGGAGCCGGCGGATGCTGGCGTTGACGGGCGAGGCGAAATACGCCGAGGTGATGGAGCGCGTGCTGTACAACAGCCTGCTCTCCGGCATCGGCGTCGAGGGCAGGGACTTCTTCTATACGAACCCGTTGCGCCGCCTCCAGGGCGCACCGCTGCTGAGCAACGACTCGGCAGCCCGCTGGCCCGACACGACGCCGGCCTCGCCGGTCCACTGTTTCTGCTGCCCGCCCAACGTGGCCCGCACGCTGGCGGAGCTGAGCGGTTGGGCGTATGGCGTTTCCCCCGAAGCGGTGTGGGTCCACCTGTATGGTGGCAGCGTCTTCGATTCCGGCGGCATTCGCCTGGTCCAGAAGACGCGGTACCCCTGGGAGGGGCAGGTGACAATCGCGATCGAGAGAACCCCTGAGAATCCATGGGCGTTGCGGCTGCGCATTCCCGGCTGGGCGCAGGGGGCGAGACTCCGAATCAACGGCGCGGACTCGGATCTGGAAATCCGTCCACTGAGCTATGCGACAGTCGAGCGACGTTGGTCTCCCGGCGATACGATCCGGCTCGACCTCCCGATGGACGTCGTGCTCGTCGAGGCCCATCTCCTGGTGGAGGAGACGCACAATCACATCGCGGTGATGCGCGGTCCGATCGTTTACTGCCTGGAGTCGGCGGACCTGCCGGAGTCCGCCGCGCTGCCAGACGTGCGACTGCCGCGCCGGCCCTCGTGGCAAGTGCGGCACGATCCGGACCTTCTGCGCGGTGTGACCGTGCTGGAAACGGAAGGCGCAATCGTGCCGAAGTCGGACTCGTCGTCGACGCTGTACCGCCGGGCGCAGGACGGCTCGACTGAGCGCATCAGACTTCGTCTGATCCCGTACTTCGCCTGGAGCAACCGCGGGCAGGGCGACATGACTGTATGGATTCCGCTGGAGTGAGTTGGTTTGTAGTGGGTCCGTAGGGGCAGGCCCCTGTGCCTGCCCATCACGAGGGCAACCACAGGGGGTTGCCCCTACAGTCACTACAAACCACCGCAGACTGTTCGAAAGGAAAGTAGAGATGATGACACATGAGCTTTCTATGAGTCGTTCGAATCCGATCTCGCGACGTGAGTTCCTTCGCACGGCAGCCGTGGTGGCCGCCACGGGGCTTGCCGGCAAGCTGGGGGCGGCGCAGGCCGGACGTCGCAAGAATGTGTTGTTCATTGCCGTGGACGATCTGCGGAACGAGTTGGGATGCTACGGGGTCAAGGGCATTCACTCGCCGAACATGGATCGTTTGGCGGCACGCGGCACGGCCTTCGACCGGGCCTACTGCCAGCAGGCGGTCTGTTCGCCGTCGCGCACCAGTCTCATGACTGGCTGCCGGCCGGATACGACGAAGGTCTACGACCTGGTGACGCACTTCCGCAAAGCGATACCCGAGGTGGTGACTCTGCCGCAGCACTTCAAGAGCCAGGGGTACTTCACCCGCAGCGTGGGCAAGATCTACCACCCGGGATTTGACGACAAGCCCTCGTGGTCCGAGCCGGCGCCCCGCGTGAATCGACCGACGTATGCCCTGGAGGAGAACAAGGCCATCGTGGCACGCAAAACGGCGGCGGTGGCGGGAAAGGAGTCTGCCAATCCCAGCGCGCGATCCAATGCGACCAAGGGTCCCGCGTACGAGTGTGCCGACGTGCCGGACAATACCTACTCCGACGGCGCCATCGCGGATGCGGCCATCGAAATGCTCCGGGAAGCCAAAGACAGACGGTTCTTCCTGGCCGTGGGTTTTCTCAAGCCGCACCTGCCGTTCGTGGCGCCGAAGAAGTACTGGGACCTGTACCGCCGGGACGAGATCCCGATGGCTCCGAATCCGTTTGCGCCCACGGATGCTCCCAAGTTCACCCTGGCCGACTGGGGCGAGCTGCGCGCGTACGAGGGCATGCCGCGGAAGGGAGCCCTTACGGACGAGCAGGCACGCACGCTCAAGCACGGCTATTATGCCTGCGTCAGCTACATGGACGCTCAACTGGGGCGCGTGTTGGCGGAGCTCGACCGCCTGGGTCTGCGCGAGCAAACGGCGATCGTCCTGTGGGGCGACCACGGTTGGAAGCTGGGCGAGCACGGAGCGTGGTGCAAGCACAGCAACGTCGAAAACGACACGCACGCCCCGCTCATCTGCTGTGCGCCCGGTCAGAAAGCCTCGGGTCGCCACACAAAGGCCCTGGTGGAGTTCGTGGATATCTACCCCTCCCTGTGCGAGTTGGCCGGGCTGCCGCTGCCGTCCCATGTGGAGGGGACCAGCTTCGCACCGCTGCTCGACGCGCCGGAACGGCCCTGGAAAAGAGCCGCATTCAGCCAATACCCGCGCGGAGGCGTCATGGGGTATTCCATGCGCACGGATCGTTATCGTCTGACGCGGTGGCTCAACCGTGACGGCAGCGAGGCGGCGCGCGAGTTGTACGACCATCAGAACGACCCGCAGGAGAATGTGAACGTCGCGGAGCGTCCCGAGAACAAGGCACTGGTCGAGGAACTCACGAAGCAGATGCAGGCGGGCTGGAAAGGGGTGCGCGCGGGTATGGCGAGATCGTGAGAGCTTCTTCGAGATCCGGCGTTCTTTCGGACATCGACGGGCGAGCGGATCGGAGGTGGATTGTGAACCGGCGTGAATTTGTGTGGACGGCATTGATGTCCGGCGGCCTGCCGACGGCGCAGGACCTGACATCCGTCCGGGCTGGAGGGCAGCCAGGTTTCTTTCGTACGGCACAGCGTCACGGCCGGTGGTGGTTCATCACGCCGGAGGACGAGGCTTTCTTCAGCCTGGGGCTCAACCACATCGATTCCGCACCCCTGCGCTACCCGGAGGCCGGCGACCTGTGGCGGCGCAAGTACGCGAACAGCATGGAACGGTGGCTCAAAGAGGCGGTCCAACTCGATCTTCGCGCGTGGGGCTTCAACTCGGTGGGCTGGGTCCAGGAGGTAGTGACCCGGAGCCTGACCAATCATCGGCATTCCTCGAGCTTCACCTTTGAGGAGTACCAGTGGCTGGGCATGCCCTATTGCCATCTGCTCCCGTTTGCCGATTTCCATCAGTGGGAGGTCGAGACACGGCATCCGAGCCTTTTCAGTAAGGATTTCGAGGACTGGTGCGACTATGTCGCCCGCAGCCAGTGTGGCCGCCTGGCCGAGGACCGCAAGCTCATAGGTTACTTCTATATCGACTGCCCGACGTGGGTGCACGTGCGGCCGGGGAATGAATGGAAGGGACCGCTCTTCGATCCGGAGAAATTGAAGACCGACGCCGGCCGCCGGGAGCTTTCCAAGCTGGCCACGCGTTACTACCGGGTCGCGCACGAAGCCGTTCGCCGCTACGACCGGCACCATCTCATTCTCGGCGACCGGTACGAGGCGATGGCGCCGGTGCCTGAGGAAGTGCTGCTGGCCGCCCGTCCCTTTGTGGACGTGTTCAGCTTCCAGCACTTCGGACCGGTCCCGAAGATCCGTGCCGACCTGGCGCGTTTCGCCGACCTCACGGGCAAGCCGGTCCTGTTGGCCGACAGTGCGGGCTCCCTCAAACTCCCCGACGGCACCTTGCGCAACGATCCAGGGAAGTATCGTGACACCCTCGCGGCGCTGCGCGAGGTCTCCGCATGCATCGGCTTTCATCTGTGCGGGGCGTATCTGCGAAACCACGTTCGCAACCGCGGGCTGCGCGGGCCGGATGAGACGCCGGACCGGGACGCTATCGCCGGCATCACTGCCGCCAACCACGACATGGCGGCCTGGGTCAAGGAACATTCGGCCCAAGAGTCATCAAGTGTCTAAGAGCCACTAACACAATAGACACCCGGCCGCCCTCTGTCATGCCCGCGCAGGCGGCGGTCCGGAGAAGCCGCGGCGTTGCTGGATTCCCGCCTGCGCGGGAATGACACGAGACAGCAGCCTTCCTGCGGATTACTATTCTGTTGGAGGTTCTAAGACATTTCCAAACCGACGAGGAGGAGGTTATAATCGTGACGTGAAATCACGACATGGATGCATCTCACTGACGTTGGCGCTGGGAGTGACAACTCTCTTTGCCCCGGCCGGCCGGGCGCAGATGATTGACACCTCGGAGACACGCGTGCAGACGACGCTGAATCCCGGATTCCAGCGGATCGGGACCCTCACGCCTCGACGTGTCGGTGAGATCGCCGGACAGAACTGGTCATTGGGCTGCGAGACGCTCGATCGCGCCTTTACGAACTACGATTCTTACAAGGACTATCTGGTGCCGCTGGGCATCAAGAAGATCCGCCTCCAAGGCGGCTGGGCGGCGACGGAGCGGGAAAAGGGCAGCTATGACTTCCGCTGGCTGGACCGGGTGATTGAGGACGCGCGCGGGCGCGGGCTGGAGATCCTCCTGGAGACCTCCTATGGCAATCCCGTCTACGCCGGGGGCGGCGGGCGCGGCCTGATGGGCGGATTTCCGACGTCGGACGAGGCGCTGGGAGCGTGGGACCGGTGGGTCCAGGCGATGGCGACCCGCTACCGGGGACAAGTACGCGACTGGGGCATGTGGAACGAGCCCGACGGCAATAAGGCACATACGCCCGAGATGACCGCCGACTTCAACATCCGCACGGCGGAAGTCATCAAGCGCGTGATTCCGGACGCGAGAATCGCCGGCGGGGTGTTGTGCTCGCCCAACCCTGTCTGGACCGAGGCGTGGCTCCAGCGCGTCACGGCGCAGAAGAAGGAGTCGCTGTTCACCTGGTTCGTCTATCACGGCTACACGCGTAATCCGGACCAGGGGCATTATGAGAATGTCGAGAAGCTGAAGACGCTGGTACAGAAGTACGCGCCGGCGCTCAAGCTGTGGCAGGGGGAGGCGGGCACGCAATCGGAGTATTGCCTGGGCGGGGCGCTCAGCAAGTATCCCTGGACGGAACTGACTCAGGCCAAATGGCAGACCCGGCGCATGCTGGGCGACCTGGGACACGACGTGGAGTCGCTGGTGTTCTCGATCGCGGACCTGGACTACAATCGATGGGAGGGATACCGCCTCGGCGATATGGACCGCTATGGCTTGGTCAAGACGGACAAGCAGTACCGGCTGCTCAAGGTGAAGATCGCCTACTATGCGGTGCAGAATGTGGTGGCGGTCTTCGACGACACCCTGGAGCGAGTGCCCGATTATCCGTGCGAAGTGCAGTGCCCGCGAGCAACGGCCTTCTATGCCTACCGGCACAAACCGACCGGTGGACACGCGCTGACGTTCTGGGATAAGAGCGGCGTGCCTTCGGACCGCAACGACACCGTGAGCGCCACGTTCACGATCGCGAAAGGCACTTTCACCGAGCCGGTCTGGGTGGACCTGATCACGGGTGGCATCTATGCCGTTCCCTCGGAGAAAGTCGCGGGGGAAGGCGAGAAGATGGTCTTCAAAGACATCCCGGTCTATGACGCACCGACGGTGATCGGGGATAAGAGTCTGTTCCTGAAAACCGGTGCGCCATAAAGAGAAGGGCTACGGAACACGCGATAGATAAGGAGTTCGAGGGAAGACAACGATGAGATATGTTTCTGTCACCGTGGTGCTGTTCGTAGCCTTCTGCGGACCGGTTCTCGCTGCGCAGAATGCCACCGTGCCCAAACCCAATATTCTGTTCATTTTGTCCGACGATCAGAATCCCGACACCCTGGGCTGTTTTGGCGGCAAGGTCCTGACGCCTGCGCTGGATAAGCTGTGCGCGGAGGGGGTGAAGTTCACCCGTGCCTATAACTCGTCCAGTGTTTGCACGCCCAGCCGCTACACGTGCATGACGGGACAGTACGCGAGCCGGTGCACCACGGAGCGGTTCAGGAAGGCGCATCCTCCGGGCACGCAGTCGAATGTGGGTTTCAACGTGCAGGTTGAGCCGGGCAGTTGGAACGTGGCTCGGGTGCTGCGCGAGCACGGCTATTGGACCGGCTTCGTGGGGAAGTGGCATACCGGGACTCCGCCTGTGCTGCCCATCCCGGCTGACGCCGACTTGCGCGATCCCGAGGTCGCCAAGAAGCTGGCGGAAAACCAGCGGCAGCTCTGTGACTACATCAAAGGGGCGGGCTTCGACTACGCGGCGAGCGTCTATCGCGGCAACCTCGCCGATCACAAGCTGGACGCGCTAGTGTATCACAACATGGAATGGGTCACCAAGGGGGCGTTGGACTGCATCGAGCAGGCCGGAGATAAGCCGTTCTTTCTGCACCTGTGCACCACGTTGCAGCATAGTCCTGCGCCGAACCAGTCCCTCAAGGGAGACCCGACAATGACCCCGGCGGGGCATTTGCCCGCGCCGCTCAAGGTGCAGGCTTCGCGCGCCGGCATCGCGGAACGGTTGAAAAAGGCCGCGGTGGCGGAGAACATGGGTCACGCGACTTGGCTGGACGATGGCATTGCGGCGGTGATCCAAAAGCTGGCCGACCTCGGCAAGCTGGACAACACGGTGATCCTCTTCTTCAGCGACAACACCACCCTCGGCGGCAAAGGCACTTGCTATGATGGTGGGGCGCGCACGCCCTGTTTCCTCTGGGGCAACGGACGCATCCCCGCGGGCCGGGTCTGCGATAAGCTGGTGCAGAACATCGATTTCGTGCCGACGATCCTCGATCTGGCGGGGGTGCAACCGCCCGCCGCGATGAAACTGGATGGCATGAGCCTGATGCCCTTGGTGACACAACCACAGGTCAAGTGGCGCGACGCACTCTTCCTGGAGATCGGGCATACGCGGGGGATTTGCACGGAGCGGTGGAAGTACATCGCTCTACGCTATCCGCCGGGCCTGCAGCAAAAGATCGCGGATAAGACTCTGGGCCGGCCTGCCTATCATATGGACGTCTCACTGAATTTGCAGGAGGCGGCCCTCAAGCGGCATCCGGGCTATTGGGATGCGGATCAGTTGTACGATCTGCAGGCGGACTCGGGGGAGCGGGTGAACCTGATCAAGGACCCCCAATACGCACAGACGGTAGCGGAATTGCGCGGTCGCTTGAAAGGCTGGTTGGCCGGGTTGGAACGCCCCTTTGGTGAATTTGTGCCATAGAAGTAACGCGCGCTCACTACCTCATTTTGGAGCCGGAGAACATGAAACAAACGACCTTCTTCGTTGCGATCCTTCTACCGCTGGCTGCATCGGTTACGCGGCAGGCCGCGGATGCACCAAAACCTAATCTGATCATTATCAACATCGATGATATGGGGTACGCGGATATCGGGCCGTTCGGGTCCACGCTGAACCGCACCCCGAATCTGGACCGGATGGCGAAAGAGGGCCGACGGCTGACCACGTTCTATGGGGCGCCAGTGTGCTCGCCGTCCCGCGCGGCGCTGATGACCGGCTGCTATCCGAAACGCGCGCTGCCGATTCCTCACGTGCTGTTTCCTGCCAATCCCATTGGCTTGGCGGACGCGGAGGTCACCGTCGCGGAAGTGCTCAAAGCGGCGGGTTATGCCACGTGCATCGTCGGGAAATGGCATCTCGGCGACCAACCCGGGATGCTGCCGACGCGGCAGGGATTCGACCAGTGGTTCGGCCTGCCGTACTCCAATGACATGGGCCCCGCCAAGGATGGTATCAAGAGCAATTGGGGCGATCCCTTGCCGGCGGAGTCGAAGAACCCCCAGCCGCCGCTGCCTTTAATGCGCGGCGAGACGGTTCTCCAGCGGGTCCTCCCGGTGGATCAGACTCGCCTGGTTGCCCGATACACCGAGGAGTCGCTGCGCTTCATCCGGGCGCACAAGAACGAGCGTTTCTTCCTCTACCTCGCGCATAACGCCGTGCATTTCCCCCTGTATCCGGGCGATGCGTTCCGCGGCCAATCCAAGAACGGCCTCTACGGGGACTGGGTCGAGGAGGTGGACTGGAGCGTGGGCGAAGTCCTCAATGCGCTGCGGGCTGAAGGGCTGGCGGAGAAGACCTTTGTCCTGTTCACGAGTGACAACGGCGGCACACCGCGGGCAGTGAATCGCCCGTTGCGGGGTTTCAAAGGCTCCACTTGGGAAGGCGGGATGCGCGAGCCGACCATCGCCTGGTGGCCGGGCCAGGTCCCGGCGGGGACCTCCTGCGACGCCATCTCCGGCATGTTCGATGTTCTGCCCACGTTCGCGGCCCTTGCCGGCGCCGCTGTCCCCGGCGACCGCAAGCTGGACGGCGCGGATATCCGTTCCGTCCTCACGGGCGACACGAACGCCCCGGGACCGCACGAGGTGTTCTATTACTTCCGTGGTCTCGAACTGGAGGCCGTCCGCGACCGCGAATGGAAGCTGGTGTTACCCGCGCCCGCAACGGCGGGAGCAGACAAAGCCAAGGCCAAGAACAAGGCGAAGGCCAAAGCCGCCGCGCGAGCGTCCGACCAGCCGCTCCTGTTCAATCTGAAGACGGACATGGGCGAAAGCACGGATGTCGCGGCCCAGCATCCGGAGATCGTTGCCCGGCTGGGGAGACTGGTGGAGAAGATGAAAAACGATCTCGGGACCACCGGCCTTGGGCCGGGCTGTCGGCCCCTGGGCAGGGTGGAGACCCCCCAGCCGCTCATCGGTCACGATGGTAAAGTACGGCCGGGCTTTGAGCCGAAAGCGGCCCCCGATCCCAAGCCAACCCCAAGCAAGCCGTGAAAGATGCCGTGAATCTTCTCCCTCCCGGAGACGCATTAATGATCAAGGAGACTCCGAAACCGATCCTTCTTCTTGCTTGCCTGGTATTGATCCCGGCGGCGGGCCTTTGCGCCACCGAGCCGCGCCGGCCGAATGTCGTTCTCGTGCTCACCGACGATCAAGGCTTTGGAGATCTCTCCTGTCATGGCAACCCCATACTGAAGACGCCGCACATGGATGCCCTCCACGATGAGGCGGTGCGATTCGCGAACTTTCACGTGGATGCCTATTGCTCGCCGACACGTGCAGCGCTGATGACGGGGCGCTATACGCATCGCGTCGGCGTCTGGCGCACGATTGCCGGCCGCAACCTGCTCCGTGACGGGGAACTGACCATGGCGGAGGTGTTCCGCCACAACGGCTACCGCACCGGCCATTTTGGCAAATGGCACTTGGGCGCCCATTATCCGTATCGACCGATGGATCGCGGTTTTGACGAATGGTTGGGCCACGGCGACGGCGGCACCGGTACGACGGGCGACGCCTGGAACAACGATCGTGTCAACGATCTCTACATCCTCAACGGGCGGACAGAACGTCGCGCGGGTTTCGAGGCCGACGTGTTCTTCGACGAGGCCATGCGCTTCATGCGCACGAACAAGGATCGGCCCTTCTTCGTGTACCTGGCAACCTACAATCCGCACAACCCGTGCAGTCTCCCCGACAAGACCTGGGCCGATCCGTATCGTGACAAGGTGCCCCTGAGCACCGCGTACTTCTTTGCCTCGATTGCCCGTGTGGATGAGAACCTCGGGCGGCTGCGGCGTTTCCTGAAGGACGAGGGTCTGAGCGACAACACGATCCTGACCTTCCTCACCGACAACGGCACGGCGGAGGGCGAGAGGGTCTTCAACGCAGGTAGGCGCGGCAAGAAGGGGGCTGTTTTCGACGGCGGCCATCGTGTGCCGTGTTTCCTTCACTGGCCGGCCGGCGGCCTCCACCGTCCGGCGGACGTGAACCGGCTCGCGGCTCATCTGGACCTGCTGCCGACGCTCGTGGACTTGTGCTCTCTGAAGCTGCCGCGAACGGTGACGTTCGACGGGGTCAGTCTCAAGCCGCTGCTCTACGACCCCGCCGCGCCATGGCCCGACCGAACGTTGGTGGTTGGAACACCCAGGAACCAAGCCAGCACGTCGGCACCGCCGGTGCATTGGGAATCCGGCGCTGTGATGACCGACCGGTGGCGGCTGGTCAATCGCGATCAGCTCTACGACATGGCGGCCGACCCCGGCCAGAAACAGAACGTTGCCCAGCGGTATCCAGCGGTCGTCAAGCAGCTTCAGGACGCCTACGAAGAATACTGGGCGAATGTCAGTGCCGGCCAGGAGACCTGGCAGGGCCGGCCGATTCTTGGGACACCTTACGAAGAGGAGACCTGCCTGACCAGTGAATCGTGGACACCCACCCAGGGGACCGGTTGTCCTTGGAGCCAGGGCCACGTCGCCGAAGGGACGCGGGCGTTCGGTCGCTGGACCGTGCGGATCGCCAGGACGTGCATGTATCGCATCGAAGTCCGCCGATGGCCACGTGCCGTTGACGTCCCGATGACGGACGCTCCTTCCGCCGCGAAGACACCGGACGCTTTTCTGAGCGATCAGCCGGTGCTATGGCAACTGTACGGTGCTGCGCCACGCGCGCTGCCCGTGGCAACGGTACGGCTCAGGATCGGCGCGCAGGTGGAGGAAGCGCCCGTGGCTGCCGGGGACCAGGGTAAGGTCTTCCGGATGGAGTTGAGCGCGGGGGCTACGGAAATCGAGGCCCAGTTGTTGGACGGCGCGGGCGTGCCGCTCTGCGGCGCCTATTTCGTCTGCGTTCGTCCGGAAGAAGTGAATAAGCAAGACGGTGACCCGGGGAGAAAATCATGAGATCCACCCTTCTTACACTTGCATCCCTTCTACTGACTGCCCCGGCGGCGTTTGGCGCTGCCGCCCCGACACGGGCCAAACCCAATATCATTTTGATCCTGGCTGATGATCTGGGTTACGAGACCCTCGGCGCCAACGGTGGCACGAGCTATAAGACTCCGGTGCTGGACCAACTCGCGGCAACCGGCGTTCGCTTCACGCACTGCTATGTGCAGCCGCTGTGCACGCCGACCCGCGTGCAAATCATGACCGGGCGCTACAACATCCGGAACTACATCAACTTCGGGAACATGGACCCGCAGGCAGTCACCTTCGGCAATCTGCTCAAGCGCGCCGGCTACGCCACGTGCATCACGGGTAAGTGGCAACTGGGCCAGGACCTCGATCTGCCCAAGAAGTTCGGGTTCGACGAGTATTGCCTCTGGCAGCATACCCGCCGGCCACCGCGCTATGCGAACCCTGGCCTCGAGATCAATGGGGTCCAGAAGGATTTCGCCAAGGGCGAATACGGGCCCGATCTCGTCAACGACTACGCCCTGGACTTCATCACGCGCAAAAAGGACGGTCCGTTCTTTCTTTACTACCCGATGATGCTGACGCATTCCCCTTGTCAGCCGACCCCGGACAGTCCGGACTGGGACCCGAAGGCGCAGGGCGAGCAGGTCAACATCGCTCCCCAGCACTTCGGCGATATGGTCGCCTACATGGATAAGCTCATCGGCAAGCTGGTCGCAAAGCTCGACTCGCTTGGCATCCGTGACAACACGCTCTTGATCTTTGTCGGCGATAACGGCACGGGGCGGGGCACACGCTCGATGATGGGGGACAGGCTGGTCATCGGCGGCAAGGGCACGACCACCGACGCCGGGATGCACGTGCCACTGATCGCGAGTTGGCCCGGCAAGGTCACGCCCGGCATGGTTTGCGCCGACCTGGTGGACAGCACGGACTTTGTGCCGACTCTCCTCGATGCCGCCGGCGTGAGACAGCAGTCCGGCTTGAAGCTGGATGGCCGCACGTTTCTGCCGCAGGTCCTCGGCGCGGAAGGGCAACCCCGGGACTGGGTCTACTCCTGGTACTCGCCCCGTCAGTCGACCGACATGACGGTCCGTGAGTTTGCCTTCAATCAGCGGTACAAGCTCTACCGCACCGGCGAGTTCTTCGATCTCAGCAAGGACTTGGAAGAGAAACAGCCGCTGACGGTCGCGTCGCTCGACGGCGAAGCCGCTCGGACAGCGAAAATGCTCCAGCGAGCGCTGGATGGGTTCCAAGATGCCCGGCCGTCCGAGCTCGACCGCGCCTTTGAGCAGGCGAACAAAGGCAAGGACAAGGATGCCAAGGCCGCGAAGAGGGCCAAACGAAAGGACAAGAAATGAACGTGAGGCGCCCTGCGAGACCTCTCTTTCTGCTCCTGTCGCTCGCGGGTCTTCTGTGCGGGCGAGCGGGCGCGGCGGAGAAGCCGAATATCGTTCTCATTCTCGCCGACGATCTGGGTTGGGCGGACCTCGGCTGCTACGGCGCGGACTTGCATGAGACGCCGCACCTGGATCGGCTGGCGGCGCAAGGGGTGCGGTTCACGCAGGCGTATGCCATGTCCGTCTGCTCGCCGAGTCGCGCGGCCCTGCTGACGGGCCAACATGCGGCGCGCGTGCAGATCACGATCTGGGCCGAAGGCTCGCTCCAGGGGCCCACAAACCGCAGACTGCTGCAGGCGGACTCCCGGCACGACCTGCCACATTCGGAGACAACGCTGGCGAAGCATCTGCAAGAGGCCGGCTACCTCACCGCACTCGTCGGCAAATGGCACCTGGGCGGCGCCAGTTACTTTCCCGAGACGCACGGCTTCGATGTGAACATCGGCGGCACCCACTGGGGCGCGCCGCAGACTTTCTGGTGGCCTTACCGGGGGTACGGCCGGTTTGGAAAGGAGTTCCGGTATGTGCCGCACTTGGAGTTCGGCCGGCCGGGCGAATACCTCACCGACCGCCTCACCGATGAGGCGATTCGCGTCATCGACCGTGCCGCGGACAGGCCCTTCTTCCTCTACCTTGCCCATCATGCACCGCATACGCCGATCGAGGCGAAGGCGGAGGACGTGAAGCATTTCGCCGAGAGACTTCGTCCGGGCATGAAGCATCAGAACCCCGTCTACGCCGCGATGGTCAAGAGCCTCGACGAGAGTGTCGGTCGTGTGCTGGCTCATCTGAAAGAGCGGGGCCTCGACCGGAACACCATCGTCGTCTTCGCCAGTGATAACGGCGGCTACATCGGCACGGACCGCAGGTCGGGACAAACCGTGCCGGTCACCAACAACGCGCCGCTGCGCTCCGGCAAGGGCTCGCTGTACGAAGGCGGCATCCGCGTCCCGCTTATTGTCCGCTGGCCCGGCGTTACGCCCGCGAGTGCGGAATGCCACGAACCGGTCGTGCTGATGGATTTGTTCCACACTCTCCGCGCCGCGGCCGGATCTCCGTCCGCGCCGGCAACCGGCTCCGACGGCCTCGACCTGGTGCCGTTGCTGAAGAATCCCGCGTCGCAACTCGGTCGCGAGACGCTCTATTTCCATTACCCGCACTATTATGAAACGACCACCCCGGTCAGCGCCGTGCGTGCCGGGGATTGGAAGCTGCTGGAGTACCTCGAAGACAACCGCCTCGAACTGTTCAACCTCCGTGACGACCCCGGCGAAAGAACCGATCAGGCCGCGCAGATGCGGGAGAGGGCCGCAGAACTGCGGATACGCCTGCGCACGTGGCGTCAGTCCGTCGGTGCCGCTATGCCGAAACCGAATCCGGATTTCGCTTCGCCCGTCAAGTCCATCAGGAAGAAAGCTGGTTAGAACCGTGAGATATCTGAAAGGACACGCCATGAGATGTCGCAGCCGATTGGTCCTTGCCTTATGTGCCGTTTGGAGTGGACTTGTGAGAGCATCTCGTGGCAGGGGCCTCCTGCCCGTGGGGCTTTGTGGCATCGGCATCCTGCCGATGCTACACGGGCTGGAAGCCCATGCCACGGAAACACCTCACGGCGTCACTACAAGCCGGCCCAACATCCTGTTCCTTTTCGCGGACGACCAACGGGCCGACACCATCGCCGCCCACGGCAATCCGTACATCAAGACACCCAATATCGATCGACTGGTGGCCTCGGGTTTCAGCTTCCGATCCAATTACTGTTGCGGGGGCAACAGCGGGGCCGTGTGCGTGCCCAGCCGGGCGATGCTCATGAGCGGCAAGACGTGGTTGCACATCGATACCGCGACGCTCAAAGGCGTCAAGCTTATGCCTGAACTGCTGGCCGAGAACGGCTACGTGACATTCGGGACCGGCAAATGGCACAACGGCCAGCCCTCCTGGCTGCGGGCCTTCCAGCGCGGCAAGACTGTCATGTTCGGCGGCATGTCGGACCACACGAAAGTGCCGGTTCGCGACCTAGGCCCGGACGGCAAGCTGACCGACGAGCGCACGGGCGAGAAGTTCTCGAGCGAGTTGTTCGCGGATTCGGCGATTGAGTTTCTGCGCAGCCACGATGGCAAGAAACCCTTCTTCTGCTATGTGGCGTTTACCGCGCCGCACGATCCGCGGATGCCACCGGTGCCGTTCCGGGAGATGTACTACCAGAACCGGCCGCCGCTGCCCGCCAACTTCCTGCCGCAGCTTCCGTTCGACAATGGCATGATGCAAGGGGGGCGGGATGAGAACCTGGCCGCGTGGCCGCGGACCGAAGCCGTCATTCGCGACCAATTGGCGGAATACTACGGAGCCGTCACTCACTTGGACGGCCAGATTGGGCGGATTCTCGAAACCGTGAAACAGACCGGCCAAGCGGACAACACCATCATCGTCTATGCCGCGGATAACGGACTGGCCTTGGGGAGTCACGGGCTGCTGGGCAAGCAGAGCGTGTTCGAGCATAGCATGCGCGTGCCGTTGTTCTTCGTCGGTCCCGGCATTCCGCAGGGGAAATCCACTCAGGCGTTCAGCTATCTCCTGGACGTTTTTCCCACCCTGTGCGACGCGATCGGGATTCGGGCCCCAAGCGACGTGGAGGGTCAGAGCCTGCGACCTCTGTGGGAAGGGAAGAAAGACCGCGTCCGCGATTCGGTGTTCCTGCCCTACATCGGTATTCAGCGGGCGGTGCGGGATGAGCGCTGGAAGCTGATCTGTTACCCGAAGATCAGCTACATGCAGCTTTTCGACCTGCAAACCGATCCGGATGAGAAGGCCAACCTGTTCGACCGGCCGGAGTGTGCCCCGCACGTCCAGCGGCTGTTGGCGCTGATGAAGCAGTGGCAGGCCAAAGTGCGCGACACGCTGGAACTGCCCACCGAGAGCAAGCCGCCGCAGTTCATCGATCTGACCGGGCGCAAGCGCATCCCGGACCAGTGGCAGCCGAACTGGATTGTGCAGAAGTACTTCGATGGCGTTCCGTACCAAGCGGTCGGGGAACAGGGCGCAAAAGCGAAGAAGCGGGCCGCCAAGTCGTCGAAGTCGGCCACGCCGGTTGCCGTCCCGGCGGACCGCCCCAATGTTCTATTCATCCTGTGCGACGATTTGCGGCCTGACGCTCTGGGCTGCTATGGGTCCAGACATGTGAAGACGCCGAATATTGACACGCTGGCGCACGTCGGCGTGCGCTTCGCCAATGCCTTTTGTACGACGTCGCTGTGCTCGCCGAGCCGGGCCAGCATCCTGACGGGACTCTATGCGCATCGGCACGGTGTGCGCGACAACTTCACGGAGCTGCCCACGACATTACCGCACTGGCCGGGGCGGTTGCGGGAGCAGGGGTATGCCACCGCGTACTTCGGCAAATGGCACATGGGAGAGAACAACGACGAGCCCCGTCCAGGCTTCGACTGGTTCGTCACCCACAAGGGACAGGGCAAGTACTTCGACACCGAGTGGAACGTCAACGGCCTGCGCCGCGAGGCGCCCAAGGGCTACTACACGACGGTGGTCACCGACTATGCCCTCGACTGGCTGAAAGAGCGCGAGCCGGGCAAACCGTGGGCGCTCTGTGTCGGCCACAAAGCCCCGCATTCGTTCTATTTCCCCGAGGAGAAGTACGCACATACCTTTGACGATATCCGCGTGCCGTATCCAGCCAGTGCCTTCGCCCTCGACGGCAAGCCCGACTGGATTCGCCAACGACTACGGACCTGGCATGGGATCTACGGACCGCTGTTCGAATGGCGCAAGAACTTCCCCGACGAACGCCCCGAAGCGGTGAAGGATTTCGAGAACATGGTCCACGCCTACTGGGGCACCGTGCTCAGCGTGGATGACAGCGTCGGGCGGCTGCTCGCATTCCTGCAGCAGAGCGGACAACTGCAGAAGACCATCGTCGTTTTCATGGGTGACAACGGGCTGCTGGAGGGCGAGCACGGCATGGTGGACAAGCGCACGATGCATGAGCCAAGCATTCGCATCCCCCTGATTGCCTGCGGGCCCGGCCTGCCGGCGGGGAAGGTGGTCACACACCAGATCCTGACGGTGGACGTCGCGCCCAGTCTGCTCGATCTGTGCGGCGCGCCGGCGATTCCGAATGTGCAGGGGAGATCCTGGAAGAGGCTGGTCAATCAGGGCGACTCCGACTGGCGCACGGCGTGGTTCTACGAGTACAATTATGAGAAGCAGTTCCCCTATACGCCGAACGTGCGCGGCATCCGCACCGACCGGTGGAAGTACATGCACTATCCGCACGGCGATGGCACGCCGGACAAACACCTGCCGGAACTCTACGATCTCGCCCAAGATCCGGGAGAGCTCCACAATCTGGCGGCCGCTCCGCAGTCCGCGTCCATGCGGCGTCAGTTGGAGGGAAAACTCGCGGAGATGCTGACCGCCGCCGGTCTGGGGGGTGGGAGAGACAAGATGCCATTGGATGAAGGTGTCAAATCAGAACTACCCGACGCGAAGATTCGGTGAAGTCGACGTAAGAAAAATGACGAAACGGGAGACCTGAAGCCATGAGAACCATCCCTGTCCTGTTGCTGGCCGTTTGGGGCGTGCCCCTGATGGCGGCGCAAAGCACCAGAACGCCTGACGGCGTCCCTACGAACCCGGATTTCTCCCAGTACGAAAAGAGGTCACCATGGACGCCCTCGCGGGAACTCGTGGAGAAGCTGGGGGCCAAGCAAGCGCGCATCAATTATGACGAAGCCAAGGTGCGGCCGTACACGTTGCCGGACCTCTTCACGCTCGCCAGCGGCGGGAAAGTCACGACCTCGGCCGTGTGGGAACAGCAACGTCGCGGTGAGTTGCTCGACCTGTTCCGACGCCACGTCTATGGTTACGCGCCGCCGAAGCCCGAGACGCTCAGCTTTCGTGTCGTCGAGTCCGATCCGAAGGCTATGGACGGCAAGGCCACGCTCAAGCGGGTGGCGATCAGTTTCAACCTCCAGGGCGAGCCGTTCACGTTCCACCTGACGCTGTTTGTGCCGAACCAGCGCTCGGGCAAGGCGCCCGTCTTCCTGCTGCTCAACCATCGCGGTCCCGAGAACACGGACCCGACGCGCAAAAGGCAGATGGAATTCTGGCCGGCGGAGTATGCGGTCGAGCGGAGCTACGCGATCGCGGCGATCAATGTGGCGGCGGAGGCGGAACCCGACAGCGCCAAGGCCAAGACCGGTATCCGGGCCTTTTACCGACAGCACTACCCGAAACCGGAGGAACTCACCTGGGGTGCTCTGAGCGCCTGGGCCTGGTCGGGCTCGCGGGCGGTGGATTACTTCGAGACGGACTCCGACATCGACACGTCGAAGATCGCGGTGATCGGCCATTCCCGCGGCGGCAAGACCAGCCTGTGGGCCGGCGCGCAGGACACGCGTTTTGCCCTGGTGTGCGTCAACGACGCGGGGGAGGGCGGGCCCGCGCTCGCCCGGCGTAATTTCGGCGAGGACAACGCGGCCATCAACAAGAGCTTCCCCCACTGGTTCGCGCCAAAGTATGCGACCTATGCGGGCCAGGAGGATACACTGCCGGTGGACCATCACGAGGGGGTCGCGCTGGTGGCTCCGCGCGGCTATCACGGGGCCGATGCGGCCAGTGATCTGTGGGCCGATCCGCGCGGCTCGTGGCTCTCGCTCGTGGAAGCCTCGAAGGTGTGGGCGTTGTATGGCAATGCGGCGGCACTGAAGGACCAGATGCCCTTGACGAACGATCTGCTCCTTCAGGGTCCCATGGCCTACCATATTCGCGAGGGCGGCCACGGCCTTCTCCTGTTCGACTGGAAACTCCATCTCGACCAGGCCGACGTACTGTTCAAGATGCCGGGCAGTGGGGGATCTGGCCCTGCGGCTGCGGCAACCAGGCCCAACATCGTCTATTTCCTCATCGACGATCTCGGGTATGCGGATGTCGGCTTCATGGGCAGCAAGGACATGCGGACACCGCACATTGACCGGCTCGCGAAAGAGGGCGTGATCCTCAGCTCGTTCTACGTGCAGCCGGTGTGCTCGCCCACGCGTTCGACCTTGATGACGGGCCGTTATGTGACACGCACGGGCGTGTACAGTGTGGTGCGGCCGGGAGCCCCATGGGGATTGCCCCTGGCGGAGCGCACGTTGCCACAGGCGCTGCGCGAGGCCGGGTACACGACGGCGATCTGCGGCAAGTGGCACCTCGGGGAGTTTCAACCCGAGTACCTGCCGACGCGCCGTGGCTTCGATCACCAGTACGGCCACATGTTCGGCGCGCTGGATTACTTCACCCATATTCGTGACGGCAAGCCGGACTGGTATCGGGACGATAAGCCGCTGCAGGAGGAGGGATACACGACCCACCTGCTCGCGAAAGAAGCCTGCCGCTTGATCCGGGCGCAGCCCGCGGACAAGCCACTGTTCCTCTACGTCCCATTCAACGGCGTCCACGCCCCGTATGAGGTGCCGCCGGAGTATAAGCAGGCGTTCCCGAACCTCAGCGGGAATCGGCAGACAATGGCGGCCATGCTCGCTACCGTGGACGAAGCGATCGGGCAGATCACCACCACTCTCGAAGAGACGGGCTTGCGCCGAAACACACTCATCATCTTCTCCAGCGACAATGGTGGTCCGGGGCCCGACAGAGTCTCTCGCAATACACCGCTCCGCGCGGGTAAAGGCACGGTCTATGAAGGCGGCATCCGCGCCTGCGCGTTTGCGACCTGGCCCGGCCATATTCCCGGCGGCACGACTATCACAGAGCCGATGCACGCGGTGGACTGGTATCCCACGTTGCTGAGGCTCGCCGGCGCCTCGCTCGAACAGAAGTTGCCGCTCGACGGCCTCGACGTGTGGCCGATGCTCACGCACGGGGAGAAGTCGCCTCACGACGCTATCCTGCTGGCCGGAACCGTGCCGACGCGACTGGCCATCCGCATGGGCGATTGGAAATTGCTGCTCAATCCCAACGAGCAGAACCCTGACGAACCTGCTCCCGCGGTGGCCAAGACCGCGACCCGGCTGGAGCTCTACAATCTCGCCCGCGACCTCGGGGAGTCCCAGAACGTCGCCACCGCGCACCCGGAGAAGGTCAACGAACTCCGTAGTCGCCTCGACGCGTTTCTCAAAGACGCGGTGCCTCCGGGGCAGAAGGACGCCCCGTCTCCCGCCCCGGCACAGAAGGCGGGGGCCCGAAAGAAGGGCGCCTCGAAACGGTGACCGCCGTCCGATATACTCGGGCTCCCTCTGTCATTGCCCGAGTTCGACGCGGAGGAGGTGACGCTCCACCCAGGCGACGCCGATAAAAGGGGAACGGTTGGCGAGATAAAGCACGAGGACCCATACGGAGGTCACCGCGCGGCCGCGCAGAAATTTTTGCGCGGCTGATAGCCTCCTCGCGCCGGTGGGGCGTCCGGAGAGCCGTCCGACCTCCACGCAGACTCCCCGGCAATCCTGATACTAAAAACGGCGGTATTCTGCGCCCCCCTGTGGCAAAGGCCTCGCACCGGCACGATGGCACCGAACACCGATCGCGGAACTTGTGACTCCCTTATCAATACTGGTGACGCAAGGAGACTATAGAAAGTGGGCGCCGACGGTCGATGGCAGGTCAGACTCATGAGGTGCCGACAAGCAACGTATGTCAGCGTTTCACCTGCCCGGCAGGATTCCAGAAGGTACTTGAAATAAGGAACATCTATGACAACGCAACGCACTTACCGTCACAGCTTGGTGGGATTCCTGGCCCTGGCACTGCTGGTGGTGCTGGGCGCCGGAGGCTGTGGGAACAGTAGCTCCACGAAGGGGCAGGCCTTCGAGGCCGACAACCAGGTCTACGGCCTCGTCGACGCCGAGGGCACGACCTACGTGGAAGACGACGCGGAGATGATCTGCGACGAGCCGACCGCGGACGAGTGCGAGATCGACACGCCCCTGGGATACCGGGAGCCCGGGTATAGTGACACCATGGAGACGGGGACCGTCACGGACGAGATGGATAGCGAGTCCTCCGAAAGTACCTCCTGCTATGAGGACGAGGACGTCAGCACGGAAGTAAGCGAAGAGTACGGCATGGTCGAGGAGGATGATTCGAGCTGCCACGAGGAAGCCTGGACGCCCGCCCTGACCGACGGCGACGACGCCTCCTCGCAGAACAACGACATGGAGGATAGCTCCCTGACGCCGACGGCGGACCAGGAAGAGACCGAGGACCCGGTCGTCTCTGAGGAGTCGAGCGACGAGACGGGGGAGACGGCGGCCGTCAGCGACGAAGAAGACATGTCAGTGTCGACGGAGGAGGGTGATTCGGATACCAGCACGCCCTGGATCGGCGGCGAGGACGAGACTGTGCCCGATTCCAATCCGGACGACACGATGTCAGACCTCCCTGATACCTCCGATGATGGTCCTGTCAGCGACTGACTTCGGTAATAACCTTGCCCCGGGGCCGTCGCGGTGACAGGTGACGGTTTATCCGCGGATGGCCATCAGCAGCCTGTCGCTCGGGCGGCTGATGGCCATTCTCTATGGTCGGTTCGTCGCGCGCGGGGAGGACAGATCATCACGAGGCCAGACCCATGATCCGTTTGAGGGTCCGGGCGTTCTCCAGCGCGTGGCCGTCCACGTCATTGTTAAAATAAGCGTACAGCGCGCGAACAGTTCCCACCTGACTCTTCATCCAGCCCGCCCAATCCTCAAGCATGTGGTCGGGGTAATTGCCGCCGTAGCGACCGTTGATGCCATGGAAGCGGACGTAGGCTACCCCGCCGGTGACAACGCGGGGCGGCGCTTTGTCGCCCATGTCGTGAACGCAGAGCGCCACGCCGCGGCGATTCAGGAGATCGAAGGTCTCCGCGTCGTACCAACTGGCGTCGCGAAATTCGAAGACCGCATGGTCGCGCTTGGGCAGGCCCGCCAGGAATGCGTCCAATCGTTCGAGGTTCTTGTGCAGGCTCGGCGGCAACTGGTAGAGGATCGGGCCCAGCCGGCGTTTGAGCAACCCGGCCAAATCGAGAAACCGCTGGAGCGACTCCTGCGGATCGTTGAGTTTCTTGACGTGCGTGATGTAGCGGCTGGCTTTGACCGCGAAAAGAAAGTGGGCGGGAACGCGGTCGTGCCAGTGCACCATCGTCTGCTCCCGCGGCAGGTGGTAGAATGTGCTGTTGATCTCCACGGTGTCGAAGAAATGAGCATAATGCTCCAGCCATTTGTCCTTGGGCAGCTTCTCGGGATAGAATCGCCCGATCCAGTGGTTGTAGTGCCAGCCGGAAGTGCCGATCCGAATCTCAGTGCCCGGGCTGCTCATGCCATCCGCCCTCCGATCTACAGTTTATGAATTATGAATTATGATTTGATGTATCATACACGGAGATGAATCGTAAATCATAAATCATGATTCATAAATCATAGATCCTTATGGAGTTCGGGCCGCAACAATTCGGCAAAGGGCTGATCGCCGCCGGGGCATTGATCATCGTGATCGGCGTACTGGTGATCCTGCTGGGCAAGGTCGGCCTGTTTCGCCTGCCGGGCGATTTCTCCTTCGGCGGCCGGAATTGGCGGATCTACCTTCCTCTGGCCAGCAGCCTCATCCTCTCGCTCCTGTTGACGCTCCTGCTCTGGTTTATCTACTACTTTCGCCGGTGAGCTTGTAGTATTCTGCTTTGCGGTCCGACAATTGCCGTTGTTCGATGAGGGTCCGGATTCGGCGCACGTCGACATCACGCGGCTGGCCGGCCGTGGCCGCAGGGATAGGCTCCTGGAGTATTGAGGGCATCACCCGCCGGAACTGGCTCAGGGAGACGCTTGCCACGAAGAGTCCACAGACCGCCACAGCCAGGACCAATAGCCGAGCCCTTGCGGGACTTGGTGTCACGGCGACTGTATTTGGCGTTATCGGGTAACGGCATCGGTCGCAGTGAAGGCAATCCAGATGGTCGCCGGCCGTCAATCCGAACTCGCACCGGCCGAACCACCTCGCCGGCACCCCTCGACGGAAGCGGCGCAGGGGGTTGAGCAGAGACAGGAACGCCCCCGCTGGACACAGATAACGGCACCAGAACCGGCGATAGAACAACGAGCCGATCAGGACGGCTGCGATCACGCCGAACATCCAAGCCGGCCAGGTCGAGAGCGCCGACCGCAGGGTGAAGGCTAAGGTCAGAGGATCGCCCGCGAGCGTCCGCCGGTCGCGCGAGGCGAAGAACACGATCAGCAGGATGGCCAAAACCACGTACTTGATGAAGCGGGCCGAGCGTATCTCTTCTCGTGGCGGCGCCGGGCGCCATCGGCGTGGCAAGACGTACCCCAGCAACTCCTGCGCAGCGCCGAACGGGCAGATATAGCCGCAGTAGAGGTTGCCGAACAATAGCACCACCAGAGGCACTCCCACGACCAACAGGAACACGCCCGTCAAATTGGCGGCCGGCGTGTCGAGGGATAGAACAGTCGCAATCTGCTCGCTGGAATATTGCGCGTTGAGAACGACGCCGCCGAGAAGGAATGTCAAAACCAAGACGACGATTCGGCTCCGGAAGCCCCCCCAATGGGTCACGCCAATTGCGGCCGCAAAGGCGCCGATGAGGTAAAGACCGACGGTGTCTGGCTGATACGCCGATAGGGATTTTGCCGGCGTGCCGGGCCGACTGCCCAAGACCTGTTCGGCGAAACGTTGGCCGGAGGCTTGGAGCGCGCCGAGTATGGCTTCGGAAGTGATCGTCGCCCCCGTGACCGCGTGGACATCGGAGAAGGACTCGGGGGTGAAAAGTGATTTGCCCTTCAACGAATCGAGCCAGCCCCGCAGCAGATCGAGATAGGACGGGGTCTCGTTGGACCGCACGAGGAGAAAGGCGACGAGCCTGCCGTCGGCATCGGCGTGGATGGCGAGATTGAGCCGGCCACCGAACCCCCGGACCTCCGGGGCGAAATCGGCAGAGCTGAAGAGATAGCCGGGAGGTTTCGGTTCCGTATCCGCAAGCGTAAAGTAGGTGGCCCGTTTGCCGCTGTTCTTCAGGACAGCCGACGCCTCTTGGGTCTGCCTTTCGCCCGCCAGGGCCCGGACGGCGAAGTCCGGCAGCGACGGCTGCAAGCCCGCTCCGGCGTGCGCGAGGAGGTTGGAGCAGATGACGAGGCACGCAACGACACCGAAGAGACCATCTCCGGCTTGCCCGAAGACGGAACTTCCACCGGTCGGGGCTGCCGCCTCTCGCTTCCATAGGGCCAGCGCCGCGGCAGGTACGTTGGCCACAAGCAAGCCGATCAGGACCAGCAGCGATACCCGAGTTCCGAGGACAGGGACCAGCAGAAGGCTCGTCGCCAAGCCGCCAAGACAGGCTCCGAAATGATCGGCGGTCTCCAGGCGGCTACCGGCCGCGCCGGATTGGAAGCCTCCGACGGCGAGCTGCGCCGCGGCTATCGGCCAATAGCCGCCGCCGCAGAAGCCGGACAGGACGAAGGCAGTCGCGAAAACGGCGTGACCAAACCGTCCGCCCACGTCGGTTCCCGCAAGGCCAAAAGTGATGGCGGCAAGGACCAATCCGTGGATCAGCAGAATCAGGACCAGCAGGGCGTGCCGACGGCTGGCGGTGACGCCGTCAGGCGTTTCTTGAGATGCTCTTACGAGCACACTACAAACCAGCGCCCCGGCCGTCAGACCGGCCATGAACAAGGACGAGATCACACCGACGTGCAGGTAGAGCGACCCGAAGTGGGTCTCGTACGCGTACATCAGGATCAGCATCGTGGCGATGCCGACCCCGCCGGTCGAGAAAACAAGAAAGGAGCTGTCGAAGCTCGATGGTCGTCGTCCGGCCCGTTGTCCCTGAGCCGCCCAGAGCCGCAGCACGACAAAGATCAAAAGGGGGACAACGAAGGGCGTCCATCCACTGACGGCGAGCAGCTTGACAAAGCGAGTGACAGAGGCACCCGACTGGCGGGCGGCCAGCAGTAGACCATACAAGTGCGGCAAGGGACGGGAGTCTCGATTGATCAACAGGTCCTGCGGCAGATCGGTCTTCCCATAAGACTCCAGCGCCTGGGTGGCGCGATCCGGCAGATAGATAGAGAGCAAGCCGGTCGCGGGAAATACTCTTTGCGAGCCTTCCATCGCTGCAAACCGGTCCCGCAGGATGGCGGGATCACCCGTGAGGCTCGCGGAGTCGGAAGCGATCAGCCATGTCTGGTCGCCCGGAACCAGGACGAGATGCGAAAAGACTTGTTCCAAGGTCCTCTTGGCGGAAGCGCCGAGACTTACGAGTTCCGCGCCCATGATGTTCTCGTTGCCGGCGATGCTGACGCTGATGAGCCCGCCGTCGCGCAGCGAATTCTTGATCTTCTGGTAGAACTCCAGGGTGAAGTACCGGTTGAAAGCGGCGCTCGCCACGTCGGGCAGGTTGACGATGATGAGGTCGAAGTGATCTCTCGTCGCGTCGAGGTACTCGCGGCTTTCTCTTACGACGGGGTGGAAGCGCGGGTCGCCGATCCCGAACTCGCCGGGCCCATGTTGGGCAAGCCAGTCCACGTATTCGCTATCCGGGCTGGTCCAAACCACCGCCTCCATCTGCGGCAGCAGAAGGAGTCGGCGGCACACCGCCAGACCCGAACCAATCACGAGAGCCCGTGTGGCGTTTGGGCTCTGGCAGAGTACGGTGGCAGCCGTCTGGCCGGCCTCCTCCTCATTGGGCAGCGCTTCACACACGCCGCCTTCTCGCATGACGACCCATTGGCCGTGGTAGCGTCCGTAGAGGTACTCTGCCTGGGCCGTGGTAAACGCTCCTTCGAAGGCTTCCCGCGGAAGGAGTTTGCTCCATTTCATCGCGCGCAAATGCCCCGCCACGATCCCATCAACTCCTGTGGCGATGGCAACTGCCGATGTCGCAGCCAAAATCAGTGCGGCCCATGCTCCCCTGCCGTGGGAAAGGTGGGTGCGGCCTACCCCGCGAAGACCCGCGATGCCGACGGAAAGCAGAAGGACAAGGGCAAGGAGCAAGAACACGCGCGGCGTATGCACGTGATACGCCAGCAGGGCGGTTACCGCCAGGCCGCCGGCGAGACTGCCGACGGCTTCGAGGATGTACACCCGGGAAATGGGAAAGCTGTCCGTGCGCTCGACCCAGCGGCAGGCCACAGGGAATAGCACCCCGGTGACGAGACTCACCGGTGCATTGACCACCATCGCCCAGAAGACAAGCGTCTGGATGGACATCAGATCGTAGGAAGCAATCCCGGCCAACGCTCGCACCTGGAGGATCAGCAGGAATTGGCCGAGAAAGGCCGGGATGTAGAGCAGGAATAGAGATTCGACGTGGTCCGACAAGAGATCGGCCAGTCGATTTGAGCAGCGGATCAGCAGGGCTCCCAAGCCGATCCAGAGAAACCAGGCGCCGAAAAAGACGCCGACGCTGATGTCGTTGCCCTCGAATGCGGTAACGAACTCGCGGAACAGCAGGGTCTGGGCGCCGATGGTGAACAGCCCGTAACTGAAGATCAGCAGGCCGCGGGCAAATCTCATGGCTCTTCACCGAACACATCCGCCTGGAAGACCTGGAAGCTCGCCCCTTCTTTCCAGGCCTCCGCCGGCAGCCCGGCCTTCTCGGACAAATACCGCAGGGTGGCCTCCAGGTCCCAACCCTGCTCCGGCGCTACCTGGGGCAGGAAGACGGCGGAGTGCCCATCCTTGTTCAGGACCATGCCGTCAATGCCGATACGGATGTCACGCCACGAAGCGACCGGCGTGGGCAGCGTCAAGGCAGAAATCTCAACTTTGATCTGGTCGTACTCGTCCTTCTGAAGCTGCCCGAAGCGCCGGTCGCCGAAGGCGGCGTAGATCGCATTGGTGATCACCGATTTGTAGAGCGGACGCTGGGGGAAGATGTCGCCGATGCAGCCACGCAACTGACCGCGCTTCTTCAGAGTTACAAAGGCGGCTCTGGGCGGCTTCATGGACTCCGACGCCGTGAAGCTCAGGTCCGAGACTTCGGGGACCTTCTGGTGATCCAGGGCATAGCGGATCGTCTGCCGCGCCAGGGCGAGAAGCTGCTTCTTGTCTTCGGGCGACAGCGTATGGCTGGGTGTCGCAGCCGGCGGGGCCGCCCCCGCCCATTTTCCCCGGAAACTTGCGGCCAGATAGCTGACGGAATTCGAGTAATCGCCCGCCAGTTCGCCGGAGGTGGTGTACCGAATAAGCTCACTCTGCGCATCTTTGCCAAGGGTCTCCAGCAGGACGGCGACGGGAACACAGCCACAGATGGTCGCCCCGGTGTGGTCCCGGTAAGCCAGCAGCCCCTTGGCATCGAGCTTCTGGATGAAGGCGAAGGCGCCCAGATCGAGCTTCTTGAGGTTATCGGGGATGTTCTCTTTGAAAGGCACGTACTGGTACTGTGGGCCATAATGGGTGAAGTCGGAGCTCGCGACGACCAGGGTATCCGTGTCGATCAGGCCTGCCAGCATTCGGCCCGCCTTCGCCACCGTCTCATAGGAGCACTGTCCCGCCACGATCAGGACGAGCTTGAAGTCATTCAGCTTGTGCTGGAGCAACGGCACTTCGATCTGGACGCTGTGCTCCTGCTGATAGGCCGCGGATACGTCCTGGAAGAGCGGATAGGTCCGCAGCTTCTCCGCGAACTCCACATCTAAGGGCACGCGGCCCAGGGGCGTCTCGTAATGCGTTGCCCGCGGCACGCTGAACATATCCTCCATCGGCAGCCGGTGTGTCGGCCCGATCACAACGACCCGCTTGTAGCTGCGGCCGAGCGACTTCATGCCACAGGCGGCCGTCTGGCCCGAGTACTGGTAACCGGCGTGCGGCAGGATCAGAGCGATAACATCGGCCTGGGGCGTCGCTGTCGCTTTCTCGAAACAGCCTGCCAACTGCGCACGCAGCGCCTCCGGGTCGGCCTGGTACCATGTGCCGGCCAGCGTGGATTTCCACACCTCTGTCTTCGTCGGCTTCGTCTGGTCCGCAGGCGTCTCCGGGGTACGGCGCCCAAGCCCGGCTTGAGCGTACTCGTTTGGGGGTGTCCCCATTCCTGTGAAGACACGCGCAAACGAGTCTGGGCGTGCCACCCAGAGCATGGCCACGACCAACGCTACGCACAAGGCAACGACGACCAGAACTCTCCTGGCTAACTGCCTGTTCATTTTAACCACTCCACTTGGACGGTTGGCGGATGTCCCCCAGGGGCACGATTTTGCCCGGGTACTTACCAAGACAAGGTGGCGAGGGCGTCCCGCCCTTGCGTGTCGTGGGCATCCTGCCCGCGATGCGAGGGCAAGATGCCCTCGCCACCGAAGACAAGGGCGGGACGCCCTCGCCACGGCTCACGCCAGCCGCCGACGCAATGCCGGTTATGGCCCACATGAATTCCCGTCGCGTCATTTCCATATTCCGTAGATCTCCCTACCACAATCCGGGCAATGGCCGTCTTTCAGCCGGTTCTGGAGCACGCGGAAGCCAACTCGCTGAATCAGGAGCTTCTTGCACTGGGGACAATAGGTATTCTCGCCCGTCTCGCTCTGGCGATTCCCGAGGTAGATGTACTCCAGACCCTCAGCGGCCGCGATGTCGCGGGCGGTTTGCAGGGCCTGCAGGGAGGTCGGCGGCAGGTGCCGCATCTTGTACATCGGCGTAAAGCCACTGAAGTGCAGCGGGGTTTCCTTGCCCAGGTTCGCCCGGACCCACTGGACCAGAGCTCGAATCTCTTCGGGCTTATCATTCAGCGTGGGAATGACGAGATTGACCACCTCGACGAGGACGCCCATCGACTTGGCGACGACCAGGGCGTTCTGCACCGGCTTGAGCGTCGCGGAGCATACGTCCCGATAGAAGGCATCCGAGACCGACTTGAGGTCGATCCGCGCCACAGCGATGTGTTGCAGGAGGTCCCGCCAGGGAGGCTCATTGATGTAGCCGGCCGTCACCAGGACGCTCCGGATGCCAGCCTGCTTGGCCAGCTTCGCGGTGTCGTAGGTGTACTCGTAATAGACCACCGGGTCGGTGTAGGTATAGGCGATGGAAGGGCACTGGTACTGCTTCGCCAGGGCGACCACCTTCTCCGGCGGGCATAGAGCGGCGCGGCTGTCCTCCGGGTTCGCCTGGGAGATCTCCCAGTTCTGGCAGTTCTTGCAGTGCAGATTGCAGCCGACCGTGGCGATGGAGAGGATCGGTGTGCCGGGCAGGAAATGGAACACCGGCTTCTTCTCCATCGGGTCGACGCTCGCAGAGCAGGCGTAGCCATAGACGACACTACGCAGGGTGCCGTCGAGATTGATGCGGACCCGGCACTCGCCGCTCTGGCCGGGTGCGATCAGGCATCCCTTCGGGCATAGCTCACATTGCACCTTCACGTCTGCCCCCACATCAGCCAGCACAAACACTCGATGTCGCTCTCACGGGCCCCATTATACCAGAGGCAGCGCATCATTGTCATTCCCGCGCCGGCGGGAATCCCGTCAAGTCGAGGCTTTTCCGGACCCCCGCCCGCGCGGGGGTGACAGAGTCATTGGAGAGTTGGTATAATCGTCGGCATGAGCAATGCGACGCTCAGCGCGATTTTTGACCAGATGGCCGATGTGATGGAGATCCTCGGCGAGGACCCGTTCCGCATCAACAGCTACCGCAAGGTCGCCCGGGTCATCGGGGAGATGGGGACGGATGTTGGGGTCTTGCTGGAAGAAGGCCGGCTCGCGGAGGTGCCCGGCATCGGGAAATCCACGGTCGCGAAGGTCGAGGAATTCCTCAAGACCGGCGTCATCCAGGCCCACCAGGAACTGCTGGCGCGAATTCCACCAACCTTACTGGAGCTGCTGCGGATTCCCGGCGTCGGGCCCAAGAGCGTCAAAACCCTCTACCAGAACCTGCATATCGCGAGCATCGCGGACTTGAAGCGGGCCCTGGATGACGGCCTCGTCCAGACGCTGCCGGGCTTTGGGGAGAAGAAGGCGGCCGCCATGCGCCGGGGCCTCGAGTTTCTGGAGAAGTCCACCGGGCGCATCCGCCTCGATCAGGCGGTGGTCGCCGCCGAGGTCGTGATCGACTATCTGCGCCAGCTTCCCGGCCTCGACAGAATCGAGCCCGCCGGCTCCCTGCGGCGGCGCGCCGAGACCATCGGCGACGTGGATATTCTCGTCACGACCGGCAAGGCGCGCGCGGTGCAGACGCCGGAGCAGTTGATCGAATCGTTCACGAGCGCCCCCTTTGTAGAGCGGATTCTCGGCGCCGGCGGGACGAAGGGCTCCGCCATCATCCGGACGGAGACGACGCCGGTGCAGGTCGATGTGCGGGTGGTGCCGCCGGAGAGCTTTGGGGCCGCTCTCCAGTATTTCACCGGTTCCAAGGCTCACAATGTCCGCCTGCGCGAGATCGCGGTGAAGGCCAAGCTCAAGCTCAACGAGTATGGCCTTTTCGACGATGACACGATGATCGCGGGCGCCGTGGAAGACGAGATCTACCAGAGGCTGGGACTCGATCCCATCGTCCCGGTCCTGCGGGAAGATCGCGGCGAAATCGAGGCGGCGCGGAACCACACGCTGCCCGAGGTCATCCGCTTGGAAGACATCCGAGGCGACTTCCACGCCCACACGACCGCGACGGACGGCGGCAACACGATTGAGGAGATGGCGGCAGCCGCGAAGGAACTGGGCTACGAGTTCCTCTGCATCACGGACCATTCCCAGTCCACCACCATCGCCAACGGCCAATCGCCCCGGCGGCTCGCGAAGCAGATCGAGCAGATCCGCCGGAGCGATGCCAAACTCAAAGGTATTACCATTCTGGCGGGGGCCGAGGTAGATATCCTGGCCGATGGCGCGCTCGATTTCGAGGACAAGCTGTTGGCCGACCTGGATTTCGTCGTTGCCTCGATCCACTCGGCCCTGGGCAGCCCGCGCGAGCGGGTAACGACCCGCACGCTCAAGGCGATGGACAATCCTTACGTCACCTGCATCGGGCACCCCACCGGCCGGGTGATCGGCCAGCGGGAGGCGATGGACCTGGACCTGCCCGCCGTAATCGCGCACGCCGCCCAGACCGGCACGGCACTCGAGGTCAATGCCGATCCTTCCCGTCTCGACCTCAAGGACGTCCACGGTAAAATGGCGATTGAAGCGGGAGTCAAGCTGGCCATCGGCACCGACGCCCACAGCACGGGCGGCTTGCTGCACATGCCCTTCGGCGTGGCAACCGCCGCACGCGGCTGGGCCACCAAGGCGGATGTTGTGAACACGCTGAGTCTCGCCAAGCTCCGAGCGTGGTTGAAGGCCAAGAGGCCGTAGGACGCCGGCTGCCTCGAGGTGTTGCGTGGTGTCGGAAGACGCGTGGATCGCAGCAGGGGTGAACAAAATCGTTCGCCCCCGTAGGCGGTCCGGAACCGCGGAAACGCGGAACTCCAAGCCGCCGAGCTTCTTCTTGTCCTCCAGGGGACGGGCTGAAGAACATTTCTCTGAGCCTCTTGACGGCGGTGGACGTATCCCCTATAAGAGACGCGCACATCTACGGTAGTGCCATGACGGCTACAAGAGGTTACGTAAGGTCGATGGAATGGGTCCATGCTGACGCGGTTGTACATCAAGGACGGACGGCTGGCGGAGACGGGCGAGGGCGAAGCCCCGGTCTGGGTCTATACGGCCCCCGATGAAGCCGAGCGGAAGTATCTCGTGGAGCAGATCAAGCTCGATGAGCACACCCTGAACTCGGCGCTGGACCCCGACGAGCTGAGCCGGCTCGAATTCGAGCCGGACCACGCCGCGATCATCTTCAAACGTCCGAAACGCTACACCGCCGAGGACAACTTCCTGTTCCGGGTCCTCTCCACCGGCGTCTTTCTTTTCAAGGACCGTCTCATCATCGTGCGGGCCGATGAGGCCCCGCTGTTCGAGGGCCGGCCGTTCATCCGTATCCAATCCGTGCAGGACGTCTGTCTCAAGCTGATCTACCGGGCGATCTCCCATTTCGTCGAGCACTTGCGCGGCATCAACATGATCTCGACGGAGCTGGAACAGCAGATCAACCTGGCGACGGAGAACAAGTACCTGCTGAACCTGTTCACCCTGGAGAAAAGCCTGGTGTACTACCTCAGCGCCATCAACGCGAACGGCGCGCTCATCGAAAAACTGCGCAACGCCGCCCCCAAGATGGGGTTCGGCCCGGAGACGGTGGAGTTTCTCGATGATATCCTGATCGAGAACAACCAGTGCCGCGGCCAGACCGAGATTTACTCCCAGGTGTTGTCCAGCCTGATGGACGCCCGCGCCTCAATCATCAGCAACAACCTCAACGTGCGCATCAAGGCCCTCACCATTATCACCATCGGCATCATGCTCCCGACTCTGATCGTCAGTGTTTTCTCGATGAACGTGGGGATTCCGCTGGCGAGCAATCCGTACGCCTTCTGGATCATCGCCGGCATGGCGGGCGTGTCGGCAGCGACGGTCGCGGTCCTGTGGCGGAGGTATCACTGGTAACAGCGGTCGTCGCGATTAGCGGCTGTGCGACTACACTCCCCCGGGGTCAATCCACACCTCTCATGCTGAGTGAAGCGAAACATCTGGCCGTCGCCGAGGGACTCGTCCCGAATCGAGTCTACGCCCACGTCTGTGGCCAGATCCTTCGCTGCCGCTCAGAGCCTGCCCTGAGCACCGCCGAAGGGATGACAGCGCACCCAGCAACGCCACGAGAACGAGCCGCACGCTCTGGAATTGAGAAGCCGGGTGTGGTACAATTGATGGCACGTACGGGCCTCTTCAGGAGGAGCCAAATGAATCGTTCGGCCGTGCCGGCGTGGATCGTCGCCGGGATTGTACTTTGTATACCGGCAGCCGCGGTAAGGGCACAAGGTGTCCCGGTGGGCCACTTCAGCTCGCCCGGCATACTTCCGCTTGCCGCTCCCTGGCAGGGTATCCTGCGGGGTAGTACGACGTGGCGGTCTGAGTTGAATCCGTACACCGTGACGGGAGAGTTGAAGGTGCCCAAAGGCATGACGTTGACGATCCTGCCCGGCACGAGCGTTTTGTTCCAGGCCGACGCCCGTATTCTTGTCAACGGCCGGCTGCTGGCTGAGGGTACGGCGGCCGAACCGATCCTCTTTACCCGGGCCACGGACAAGAATCGCTGGCGGGGTGTGCAGTTCGATCAGACGATGGAGGATAGCCGCATCCGCCACGCCCGGCTGGAATGGGCCCGGACCGACGATGGCATGGTCGGCCTGCAAAAATCCCGGCTGCTGCTGGAAGACGTTGAGTTCGACCACTGCGACCGACGGCGCATCCGGACCCTCAGTTCGAGCCTGATCGTCCGGCGGTGCCGGTTCCATGACCTCTTCGGCCCCAGTGAGCCGCCGACGACGAACAATATGAGCGAGCATCTCTGGGGCTCGGGGATTCCCGACGGCGGCTGGCTCATTCTGGAAGACAACGTCTTCGGCGGCAACAAGGGCCACAACGACGCCATCGACTTCGACGGACCCGCGGCGCCCAAACCCATCCCGCACATCCGCAATAACCTCTTCCTGGGCGGCGGCGACGATGCGCTGGACCTCGAATGCGACGCTCTCATCGAAGGCAACACCTTCATGAACTTTGTCAAAGACCGGTACAACACCGCCTCGGGCGAAGCCAACGTCCTTTCGGCGGGGGCCGGCAAACACTACACTTTGCATCACAACCTGATCGTCAATGTCCAGCACATCGTGCAGGTCAAGAACGAGGCTTTCCTGACGTTCACCAACAACACCGCCGTGAATATCTCCGGCGCGGCGATCTACTTCGACCTCAACTTGCCCGGCCGCAGGCCCGGTCATGGCGGAGACATCGCAAATTGCATCTTCTGGAACACTCCGGATGTCTTCGAAGGGATCACAGAGAAAACTGATTTCGCCGTGGATTACTCTCTGCTGCCCGTAAAGTGGCACAGCTTCGGCACCGGCAATATCTGGGCCGACCCGCTCTTTGCCAGGGGCGGCTATTGGGACTCCAACGGCACGCCCACCAATCTCAAGGACGACTTCTGGGTGGACGGGGACTACCACCTCAAATCCAAGGTGGGCCGTTGGGACCCGGCGCTCCGGCAGTGGGTCCGCGACAAGGTCACCAGCCCCTGCATCGACGCGGGCAACGACAGCCCCGCGTGGAAGAACGAATCCTGGCCGCACGGCCGGAGGATCAATATGGGCGCCTATGGCGGGACGGCCCAGGCGAGCATGTCGCCCTCTGCCGTCGGCGCACCGGCGGACCTCAACGGCGATGGCCGGGTCGATCTGCGGGACTACGGTGTCTTGGCGGGAGGATGGCTATCCCTGGAAGCCCCGCGCCGGGAAGATCTCAACCGTGATACGACAATCGATTTCGCCGACCTCACCGTCCTCTCCTCATGGTGGCTATGGCCGGCGCCCCGATGAGAGTCCTGCGAACCGGTCCACGGCTCATTGCCCAATAGGGTCATCATTCCGGCAGATGAGAGCCTTCCTGCTTTTCCGCTGCTTCGATCTCCTCCCACGACGGGGCGCGCCAGAGATGGATCTGGCCATATTGGTTGGTCGCCACGACCAGATTGCCGTCGGGCGAAAAGTCCACATATGCGAACACAGAGCCCTGTCCCGGGAGTGTCATGAGGTCGCGGTAAGTTGACGGGTCCCAGAGCTTGACTATCTCGTGGGGGACGCTGCTGGTGGCCAATCGGCGGCTATCGGGGGAAAAGGCCGCGCACTGGCCTGCCGCCATGTGTCCTTTGAAGAACGGAGGGGTCAATCGCTGGAACGAGGACGGATCCCACAACGCCAACGTGCCGTCAGCGGAGACACTGGCGGCCTTCCTGCCATCCGCCGAGAAGGCGACTACAAGCACACGCTGCCGGTGGGCATCGCTCCTCGTAGCCAGGGGTTCTCCCGTCTCGGCGTTCAGCCAGTGCACGGCCCCTGTTTCCTCGGTGAACGCCAAGAGGTGGCCATCCGGCGAGACACCCCTCCCAATGGCCGGAAGCTCCGTCACAAAGGTTCGGACGAACTGCCACGTGGCGGTATCCCACCAGATTGCCTTCCCCTTCACGTCACCAGAGAACAACCGCTTGCCGTCGGCCCGAAATCGGAGCAAGCAAATCGATCCGTTGTGCCCATCCAGCTCCCGCAGCAGGCGGCGATCGGCACAGGACCACACACGGACCTTGCCGCTCTCACTTCCGCTGACCAACAGAGTCCCATCCGGTGAATAAGCGACGTTCCAAACGTCGGAGCCCAGCAGCGGGAGCTGCTCGACTTCTCGAAGGGTGGCCAGATCAAACAGGCTGACGGTCCCCGCGTGCGACACCGCCAAGACCCGGCTGTCCGGAGCCAAGGCAGGCGGAGCGAATCGACCAAACTCGCTCAGTTTGGGAAACTTTTCTTCTGGGCGAGGTAGAGCGCTCCAGAAGGCGACAACACCGTCCTTACCGGCGCTCGCCAGTCTGGTACCGTCCGGCGAAAGTGCCAGTCCATAGACTTCATCGCGGCTGCCCCGGAGGGTGGCCAGACAGCGTCGCTCCCCTACATCCCAGATCCGGATGGTTTGGTCCGCGCTGGCTGAATACAGTCGCACACGGTCCGCAGAGAAGATCAATGCAGAAATCCAGGAGGTATGCCCTGGGAGTTCTCCGAGGGATTCGCCGGAGGCGGCACTCCAAAGCCGGACCGAACCACCGGAATAACCGCTGCCGCTGGCAATGACGGAACCGTTGGGTGACCAGGCCACCGAGGTTATGTATTCCGCATGGGCCTCCGGGATGTCGAAATTCTTGTTTCCGCTGGCGAGGTCAACCGCTTGAAGGCGATGATCAGCATCCCCGATGGCCAGGGCCTTGCCGTCCGGTGAAAAGTCCAGCGCGCCGATGTGCCCACCTACGGGCTTCACACCGCGGATTCGACGGACAACGGTCCACTGGTCAACCTCCCACACGGTGACTTCATCCGGATAGCTCAGGCTGGCCAGCCGCCCGCCGTCAGGCGAGAACTTGAGGACCTGGACACGACCGGCAAGAGCATGCTGGCCGACGAGATCCCAGGTGCCGATCCGCCAGAGTCGGATCTGGTTTCCGACGCCGGCCGCCAGCAGATCGCCACGAGACGAAAATGTCGCGAACTGACCCTCCTTCGCCTGCAACGGCAAAATTCGCTTGCGGCCAGGCACATCCCAGATGTCCACGAACCGCTCGGCGTAGGCGTACCCGGCCACCGCGAGCAACTTGCCATCAGGGGAATATGACACGGAACCGACCGAGTTTGGATAGCGGCACAGATCGCCGAGGGCATCGCTGCGGCACTCCTGCCACAGGTAACGCCACTCCCAACCACGCAGATCGACCTCGCCGGGAGCGGGTCGGTGGGCCTCCAGCAGCCGCCAGGCGCGGCCCAAGTCGTCCCTCGCCAGCGCCTCCTGCGCCAGGCTCATATCCGAGGCGTAGGCTAGCGCTTCGGCTTGCCGGCGCTGAGCGGCCTCCTTTTGCCGAGCCGCTACCGCGATTTCTTCGGCCGCCACGGCGTGCTTACGTAATCGGCTTTGCTCGCGCTGGGCCTGGGTTGCGCGCACCGCCTGCCAGGTGCTCACCAGCGCTCCGAGCACAAGCACCGCGGTAACGACTGCCACCCCCGCAACAACCGCCTTGTTCCGCCGCAGGAACTTCTGGAGCCGGTATCTGGCAGTAGGTGGCCCAGCCGTCAGTGGTGCTGCCTGCAGGTAGTTCTCGATGTCATCCGCAAGCTCCGCAGCCGAGCGATAGCGTTCGGCACGCTCTTTGCGCATCGCCTTTAGGGGAATCCATTCGAGTTCCCTGTGGAGCCGTTTGGCCAAGGTTGCCACCTCGGTGCTACGGCTCTCGGCGAGCTGCTTGGCCTCTTCGCCCAGCTTGGTCAGCCGGGTGCTCGGAGTCTTGGGGTCCGTTTCGCGGATGACCTTTCGGATGTGCTCGATCCCGCCTTGGCGGAAAGTCTGGGCGTCGTAGGGCAAGATGCCGGCCAAGAGCTCATACAGCAGCACTCCCAGCGAATAGATGTCCGAGCGGGTGTCGATGTCTT